>JANLTS010000205.1:0-6351 GCA_031363045.1 Hyphomicrobiales bacterium | reverse complement strand
GCGCGCAATGAGCCGTCACCGCTGTCATTGGTGTTGGTGACCGTGATCGTTGCCATGATTCAATTTTCCTCTTCCATATCTGCCAGAACGCTCCTGAATTGAAGCTGGGCCAGGAGTTGAAGCCCGTCAACCGGAATCAATTCTTCTAAATCAGCTCGGGCATCACCGAGCCGCATTCAATTCGCAATGCAGTCGAGCAGCGCTAGACAATCTCGAAATCGGAAGCCGCGGGCCCAGTGCCGCCCGCGAAAGTCGCGATCAGCCTTGCGCCGCCCGCGGCTGAGCCGTTGCTGTCGAAGAACAGTTCGCCTGTCGTTGTGTTGTAGATGAATCGGTCGTTGCGGTCGGCCGCCAGCCCGGTGCTGTTGCTGGCAAATAATGATGGTTTGAGCAGGCCCGGTGTCAGGCCGCCACCAAACCTCGCGGCAGAAATCTCGAGCGAGTCATCAGTGGTGTTGAAGTCGGTAATGATATCGTGGTCGTTCTTGTCGGGGGCGAGCGCGAACTTGTCGTTGCCAATTCCGCCTGTCAAGGTGTCGATGCCAAATAACCCGGCGAGCCGGTCATTGTCGGCACCGCCAATGATCGTATCGTTGCCGCTCCCGCCGATGAGCTTGTCGTTGCCCCTCATGCCCTCCAGCTTATCGGCGCCATCGCCACCAACTAGCTTGTCGGTGCCCAACTCTCCTTCCAGCCGGTCATCGCCAGCCTTTCCCAATAGAACATCGTTGCCGTCTCCACCCTGGATCCAGTCGCCGCCGCCGGCGCCGTCCAACCGGTCGTTGCCACCCAGTCCGTTGATGAGATCTTCGTATTCGTCTCCCGTGAATGTGTCGTCGCTCTCATCGCCAAAGCTGTCACGGAAGCCGGAAGTATGCAGTCCGGTAAGCCCGGTCAGCGAACCGTCTGCGTGGTAGGTGGCAATCTGGCCAGACCCGAAGAACGTGACAAGCGCCTGTTCACCCGAGTTTGCTCCCTTGTAAGAACCGACGCTTTCCGGGGGATACCCGGAGATTCCGTGGACGTACAACATCTGTCCGGTGCCGCCGCCGCCGCCGGAGCGAGTCCAGGTAACGGCAATACTGCCGTCTTCCGAAACGGCGATCTCCGGAGCGGTATCGCGGAATCCGTCGTCCGATCCCGTTGCGAAGTAATCGGTGGAAACAGGAACTCCGAAGATCTGAGCTCCATTCAAGTCGAAAAAACCCAAGGCAATGTCGAGCGAGAGATTATTGGAATAGCGTGTTTCATAGGCAATGGCAAAGCCATTGGCTGTTGCCACGACGCGGCCGTGGCCGTCCTCGTCGTCAACGATAGGGCTGTTTTCGATCAAAGTACGAGGGACGACCTCGTTGCCCTGGCTATCGTAGATCGAGTAGGCAACTCTGGTGCCAGTGACCGGGTCGTGCTCGGTGCGGGTGACCACAATATTGCCGTTCGCCAACACTGCCACGTCAGGATCGCGGCTGTCGGTTCCGCTGTCGTTCTCGACGTCCACGAATGCTGTGGATTGTCCATCTTTGTCGAAGAATTCCAGTCTTGTGTCCTTATCGGTTCCGAAATCCAATTCCTGGACCATGACGAAAGAGCCGTCTTCCCCAGCAGCCACTTTGATGTTTGTGATACTCGGCCCCACATCGGTAACCGCTCCAACCTTAATTTTCTGCAGGTCATTGGACACCACCTTGACGACGGCATTCCCACCCTGGAGGGTCGTAACGGCAATGCCCCCGCCATCAAGCCCGGTGATGGTGGGCGAAGTGCCTTCTACGACGAAGCTCCTCACCTGCTCGCCGCTCTCATTGAAGATGCTGAGGACCGAGGAGCCACTTCCCGCAAGCTCGGCTACGACCGCATAGCCACCGCCACGAAGCCCTGTGATATCGCCGTTGCTGCCCAAAAAAACGCTGGGGAGGCCGCCTTTATCGAGCAGAGTAGCGGAGGAGGTCATCACCATGGGAAGGTCCTTTCGTGTGGGGAGTTGTTATCAAATGTGTCTTTGCGTCTGGTGCTCGGTGGCCACCCCTGGCGCCGGTGGCCAACTGGCGGCGCTATTGATCTGTGCATCGCCGGCAAGCAACCGATTGCGCTTGGTCAACGCAAACGGCTTTTCAATCACCGGCTTGCCGGCCGCAAGATTGCCAGCTACTGGCTTGGCAATTGACCGACGCAATGGCCTCCAACTGCGATCCGACGCCAACTTCATTTTCGTTCGTGACGGCAATCTTGATCGCAAAAGCCGGACGTCTATGTTAGACGCAGATGTTGAACGTTGCTTGGCCCCCGGCAAGCACGTTCTACTTTTATCAAAACTTTGTCAATGTGTACTCGGGAAGAATACTGCTGCCACGGTTCTGAAGTTGCCAGATCGCAATCAGCTCGTAACGTAAGCAGGCCGTGCTAGACGATCTCGAAATCGGACGCCGTGGGCCCAGTGCCGCCCGCGAAAGTCGCGATCAGCCTTGCGCCGCCCGCTGCCGAGCCGTCGCTGTCGAAGAACAGTTCGCCGGTGATGATGTTGAGGATGAAGCGGTCATTGCCATCGCCCGCCTGGCCGGTGCCGTTGACCCGGAAGCGCGCGCCCGCCAGCGCTCCCGTTTGCAGACCGGCGCCGAAACTGGCGGCTGAAATCTCGATGGAATCGAGGCTCGAGAAGAAGTCGATGACGGTATCCGCACTGGCACTCTTGTCCGGTAGCACGAAGACATCGGCGCCGGCACCGCCCGACAGCCTGTCGGCATCGGCGCTGCCGCTCAGGCGATCATCGCCCCCGCCACCTTTCAGCACGTCATTGCCGCGGCCGCCGATCAGGGTGTTGGCCACCGCGCCGCCGGTCAGCCGGTCGGCAAAACCAGAGCCGGTGATGTTTTCAAACAGGCTGATCGTGTCGCCTTGGGCGTGGCCGCCCGTGGCAATGCCGGTCAGAATATTGACGCTCACTTTGGCGTCGGAGCCTTCGTAACTCAGCGTGTCGCCATCACCGGCGCCGCCATTCAGCACATCGCCGCGGGCGCCGCCGCTGATGGTGTCATCGCCGCTGAAGCCGTTGATGGTGTTGGCAGCCCCACTGCCGATGATGTTGTCGTCACCTTGCGAGCCGATGACGTTCTCGAAGCCGGAGAAGGTCGAGTTGAAGAAGCCGAAGGAGGCGGTGGACAGATCGATGATCTGGCCGTTGAAGTTGTCCTGGCTAAAGTCAATCGTGTCGCGGCCTTCGCCGCCGGAAAAGGAGTTCAAGGTCGCAAAGGTGCAGACCAGCATATCATTGCCGAGGCCGCCGCTGGCCGTCACGCCGCGCCCGCCGGTCAACGAGTCGTTGCCGGTGCCGCCCAAGATGGAACTATAGTCATTGCCGGTGATGGTGTCGGCGCCCGCAAGCCCGTTGAAGCTTTCACCGCCAAGGACGCCGCTGGCAAAGTCGCTGAACTGGGTGCCAAGCGCCACCTGGGTGATGGCGCCGGTGCCATTTATGAAAGAGCCGGAGTAGTTGAGATTGGTGAGGCTCGATTGGCCGTTAAAGCTGCTTGAGTTACCCGTTCCGGCCGTTACGGTGCCGCCCGTACTGTCGTTATCGGCGGTGCCGGACATGGTGCCGAGGTTCAGAACGCCAAGAGCCGCCCATCCGCCATAGCTGCCGCCGGCGCTGCCCGCATTTCCGCCGATGGCGGTTCCTCCCGAAATGGCAACCTGGTCAAGTGTCAATGTGGCGCCATAAAGGTTCAATACCGCGCCCGCCGCATGTTCGCCGTCACCGCTGGAACCTAAGCCATCATTCCCTGTCCCGCCAACCGCAATATTGCCGGAGAAGGCGGTCTGGATGATCTCCAGTTGCCCGGCGTTGAGAATCGTCCCGGTAGGGTTGTAGCTACCAGTCTGAAAGGGGGTAGTCGAACCATTGCCGGAAATCACGCTGTAGCTCAGCGTCAGCGTGCCATTGTTCTCGATGACATCGGCGCCAGAAAACTCGTTGCCTTCGGTGAGATTGAGTGACGTCAGCGCGGCTGTCACGCCAGCCTGCACTGTCACGAGCCGTGTGGTGCCGCCGCCCGAGATGGTGATATCGGCGTCGCCATCCTTGTTGGTGTCGCCGTTGATGGTGACTTCGCTCGACAGCACCAATTCGCCCTGGAGTTCGATGGTCGATCCCGCCAGCGCCTTGTCAAAGACGATCTTGTCGGCCCCGGCGTTGCCATCGGCGAGCGTCAGCGCTTCGCGCAGCGAGGTCTCGCCATCATTGGCGTCCACGGTATCAGAGTTGGTGGTAACGGTGTAGGTGGCCATGATCTCGGTCTCCGGCTCAAACGCTTTGTTGCATGGCCCCACCAGGAACATTCAACTTTGATGCGAATTCTGTCAATCTATATAGGGTGGTCAGATCTTCTGCATTGGCTCCGGCATGGCGGTGGCCTGCTGTTCGCCGCCTTGCGCGACGATGCGGTAGGCCTTGGACTTCTGCAGGTCGCGCCAGAAGGCGAGTTTGGCATAGCGCTCGAACAGATCGGGCGGCAGGATGGTCTGGCGGCTGCGCGGCTCGACTTTCGGATGCACACGATGCAAGCCGTCGAGTCCAAGCTGGGCGTCGAATTCCGGCGCATCATAGGCGACGTTCGTGAAATCATGCTCAAACCACGGTTCATCGAGAAACTGATAGATCAGCTTGAACACGTCCGCCGGGCGATGGGTTACCAGATCATATTCGACCAGCACGATGCGCGCGGCGTGTTCGCTGAAACAGGCCTCGCGCAACGCATGCCAGGGAAAGCCCACCAGCCGGTTGGCATTGGCCAAGGCCTCAACGCGGGTATAGACGGTCGAGCGTTCGGTCGGGTTGTTGAACAGCTTTGTGTTCTCAAACGCATTGGCGCGGAACTGGCGCTCGAGCGAATCCATCACCCAGGCGACATCGCGCACGCAGCAGATCACCTTGGCATCCGGAAACAATGTCATCAGCGCTGGCAACTGGGCGCACCAGGCGCGGTTAGTGTCGAAGATCACATCGGCCTTGGTCTCGGCATAATAGCTGTCGAATAGCCCACGCAGCAGGCGGGCGCGTTGCGCCGTGTTGACCATGGTCGAGATCTCGGAGCCAGCCGAGACTTGGGCGATGATGCCCTCGAACAGCGAGGCCACCGGGCTCGACATGCCAGCATGGAAACGCGGGTTCTGTCGCAGAATGGCGCCCATGAGGGTGGAACCCGAGCGCGGCAGGCCTGAGATGAAATGATAGATGGCGGCTTCCCCCAAAAGCTTGATGCAACTGCGCAAGCTTAGCGGCTGGCCATATTGATGGGCAAGGTCTGCTTGGCGCGGCTATTTCCCGATCCGCGACGTACCCTCCACACCATCATCGCGCTTCCAGAAGACACGATTGCCGGAGAGCTTTGCCAGCGTAAAACAGAAGGTCTTGCCGTCATACCAGGTCTTCCACTTCTGGCAGACCCGGTTCTTCGCCACCCACCAGCGGCCACTGTCCCTGGGTGCCAGAAAACGGCCAAGGCCAACGGCTTCGCCGGACCCATTGACGACGCCATCAGCACGATAATAGAGCGGCAGTTCGCCGCCCAACGGGGCTTTCAAGTAGATGCGCTTGCCAGTGATGAAGGCCTTGAGCGTGCCGCCCGCCAGTGGTTCACTGGCGCGGACTGCGGGCACATTCACCACAAGAACCATCGCCACGGCAATTGCCAAGAACCACACTGCGGATTTATGCGTAGTCACGATACACCTCTTTTCTTCTTGTGAACTCCTACGCAGGCCGGCCCGGTCCGGACTAATCGAAGCATGAAGTCCATCCTCAATTTCGCGCTGTTCCAAAGCGCCTGGTTTGCCGCCATCCTTGGTGGTGCCAACGGCTGGCCCCTTCTCGGTGCTTTGCCCGCGGCGGGCACCGTGGTGTTTCACCTGTGGCTGAATCAACGGCAATTCCGGCGCGAGTTGCTGCTGATTGCTGCGGTCACCATGCTGGGGATTTTTATCGAAGGCGGATTCATGGCGGCGGGGCTTCTCACCTTTGCCGGAACCACACCATCACAGGTCTTGCCGCCTGTGTGGATCGTGGCGCTCTGGCTGGCCTTTGGCACCTTGCCCAATGCCAGCCTGTCATGGCTCAAGGGCCGCTGGCAGTTGCAGGCGGTGCTGGGCGCCATCGCCGGTCCATTGACTTATGTTGGCGGCGCCAAACTCGGCGCTGCCGAAATCGCCGAGCCCATGTTTCTCAGCGTCATTGCCATCGGGCTTGCCTGGGCTCTCGTCATGCCGGTGATTTTCCTGCTGGCCGAGCAAATCACCGCCAGCACAACCGAGGTGTAAGCCTCTTGCGCGCCCCCCAGCGCAGGCGCAGATCTGGCGGGC
>JANLTS010000197.1:0-1793 GCA_031363045.1 Hyphomicrobiales bacterium | reverse complement strand
TGTTCACTAGCACCGATGCCTCGGCGCAGCGGTCCATCACGTCGGTGACCGCATGACTGTCGGCCATGTCCATTGGGACCGTTTCGACGGCAACCCCATGCCGGTTGCGCAGGTCGGTGGCCGCCGCGGCCAGATTCACCGGATGGCGCGCAACCAGGGTCAGGTTCGCACCGTTTTCTGCGAAGGCGTGGGCGCCTGCCAAGCCGATGCCCGCCGAAGCGCCGGTAATGACGACCTGCGCATTCTTCAATCCTAGATCCATCGGCGAACCCCCGGCACCGACGCCTCGTTACTCGGGAACGACATTGGCTTCGCGCGCAGCCCGTACCCAACGCTCATATTCCCGCGTCACCATTGGATCCGGTTGCGCGGGCGTCACCAGGACACCGGCGCCCTTGAGCCTCTCCTTGAGACCAGGCGCTTCCATCACCTTGCGGATGCCGGTGGCCATCGTCCTGACCAGTTCCGTGTCCATGCCGGCGGGCCCGTAGATGACATGCCAAGGCTGCATCTCGAAGCCCGGAAGTACCTTTTCGCCGAGGGTGGGAAGGTTGGGGAAGTCGGCCAGACGCTCCTTGCCCGCTGAGGCGATCGCCACCAGGCTGCCTGAACGGATATGCGGCATCACGGTGTTCTCGTCCGCCATGCCGAAGTTCACCTGGCCGGCAATGACATCCTGGATGGCCTGGGCGGTGCCCTTGTAGGGGACGTGCAGGGCTTTGGCATCGACCTGTTTCAGCAACGAGGCGAAGGTCAGATGCGACGCGCTGCCGATGCCCGATGACGAATAGGAGTACTGGCCCGGCTTCGCCCGCATAGCTGCGATCATCTCTTCGGGTGTGCGTATCCCCAGCGAGGTGTTCGCGACGATCATCCAAGGTACGCTCGTGGTCTGAAGAATGGGGGTGAAGTCCTTGAGCGGGTGGTAGGGCATGGTGCGGATCACACCGGCATTCATGGCGTGCGTCTGGACCCCGCCGATGAGCAGTGTGTAGCCATCCGGCTTGGCCCTCGATACGGCCGCGCTGCCGATCATTCCCGAGCCGCCGCCGATGTTGTCGATAACGACCGGCTGGCCCCACACCTTCGCCAATTCGGGTTGGAGCGAACGGGCAATGAAATCCACCGGGCCGCCTGCAGGATAGGGAACGACCAGCCGGACCGGCTTGTTGGGAAATGGCTGAGCCAGCACCGGAGGCGGTGGGAGCCAGATGAAGACGGACAGGAGCAGAGTAAAGAGGAACCGTTTCAGCGTCATCGAAAACTCCTAGTCAACGGGATTTGGGTTGGCAGTGACGCAAGGACGCCTGCCGAGCGCGAAGACATCGAAGGATAGGAAATCCAACCCTTTTTGGGAGTATGGGTGACGCCGGGTGCAGCCGTCAATTGCTGAGTCTGGGCCGGCATGCATCACGATTCGCAGAAAAGCCTCCCGAATCGCCCCCCAAGCACTGCCTGATGCATGGCCGACAGATACCGGGCCACGGCACGAAGGCGGGGCTCTTCGCGCGTCGGTGCAGAAGCCGGCGCTGGCGGCGCCCCGAAGGTAGTGCAACGCAAGGCGGCAGGAGCGAGCGCCGTCACCACAGCGCGTAGCGGTGCATTGGGCGCGAGCACACCATAGTAGCGATGACGGTGCGCCCTTGGCGGCGGCACCAGCGCGGTGATCTTGTCGATCAGTTCGAGTGGTGTCAGCACCAGCATGGATTCCTGTCAATGCATGATCGGCCATTTGTCGCAATGCTATATACTATTACAGTACAAAAGGCAGGGCTGGGCGGCGCATATGGCAA
>JANLTS010000045.1:0-9141 GCA_031363045.1 Hyphomicrobiales bacterium | reverse complement strand
CATCCTCTGCTTTCACACCGGAGTTCTCGACTGGCAATACGCGCGCGACACCGGGAAGATCGAAGAGAAATGGCCTTACGACGAATCCCTTGCCCAGCAATCGTTGTCAAAGGTCAATGCCATCCTGAACAACATAGATGGCATCAGGAACATGACCGATGCGGGCATTGATGCGCTCGTTGATGGATTGAAGTGGGGAACGTCATTCCACGGTTCTGGCTGGTGCCCGCGCCATATTGAGGGCACGGATCATTTCCTGTTTTACACTTTGGAAAAGCAGACTGGCAAAAAATTCCTTCACGGCCAACCGGTGGGCTTGGGCATCGTTGTCGGCTCCATGTTGCATGAGAACGGAGCGGATCAGATGCTGGACGCCATCACCGGGATTGGGCTTGATGTGCGGCCGCAAGCCATGGGTTTGGACTGGGCCCAGGCAGAAGAGGGGCTGACCGGCATGCGCTCTTATGTCAATTCTCTGCCGTTGTGGCATTCGCTGGCGCATGATGCCGCAATCACGCCGGGCTTTATTGCTGACCTGAAAGTGCGGCTTGATCGTGCCTATGGGCATCGTGCATGACACATCTGAGGACGTGAATGACCGAGAATCAGTATTTGAGCACTGACCAAAGTGATGGCCCGGCTGTCACAGCTTCAACCATAAACACCGCATTGTTGGAGGCCATTCGCAAAGGCCGCTTTCTGCCGGGTTCGCAGTTGCCCAACGAGAGGAAACTGGCGGAAACATTTGGGTCATCGCGGCAACAGGTGCGGGACGCGCTGTTGATCCTAAATGAGATGGGTCTCATTTCCCGGAAAGTGGGATCTGGTACCTGGCTTTCCGAGAATGCGGCGCAGATCATTGAACGCATCGACGCGGACATCGATACCAAAACGCCTCACGAACATTCTTTCATGGAAACGATCGAGGCCCGCCTGGTTCTTGAGCCAGGCGTTGCTGCTCTTGCGGCGCGACATGTCACCGGGTCTCACGTCAAGCTCTTAAAGCTAGCATTGGATTCTATCCTGCAACCCGGCAGCTGGATTGAATTCAAATCGAGAATCTACCAGTTTTCTCGCGCCTACTATGTGGCTTCCGGCAATGGAGTTCTCCTGCGGACTTTCGACCAGATCATTAATACGCGAGCGGAGTACAAGTTTGATGGACGTCGCGGGAATGGCGAGGTGGCTGAAATTGTGCGCAATCACACCCATGAGCAACTTGCACAGATATTCCGTGCCATCGCCGATGGCGATGAATTCCGGGCTGAAACGGTGACTCGCAAGTACTTGGTCGCGATTGCTGCTTCTTTTGGCATTGGCTGAATGGTTTCCTTGGCCGCATCCGCCCTGCCGCGCGCCGCTATCCCGCTTGAACGTCTGACAGAATTGTTTCCCTCAATCAGAGATGAAGGCGATCCGGTGATGCGTATTGCGGTTCTAGGTTCGGGCGCCATGGGTGCCATTTATGGTTCGGCCTTGGCTCGCTCCGGTGCTGATGTCATCTTCTTCGATAAACGGCCCGATGTCATTGCAGCCATCTGTCAAGCCGGCCTCAGTGTCGATGGCGTATCTGGCAAGACCGCCAAGTGTTTCCCAGCAACGACCGCGAGTGCCGAACTCGGGAAGGTGGATATTGCCCTGGTGCTGGTTGATGCCAATGCCACCGCCGAGGTTGCCAAAGTCGCCGCGGAATGCCTGAGTGACGATGGCTTCGCGCTCACCTTGCAGAACGGCATCGGCAATTGGGAAACACTGGCAACTCACCTCGGAGCGGCGCGAGTACTTGCCGGGTCGACTTACAACAGCGGCGCCAATCTTGGTCCCGGTCGGGCGCGCCATACCGACGCCGGACCGACGGTGATCGGGGAAATCGATGGCACCCTGTCTGAGCGTGCCCGCACGGTTGCCTGGCTGCTGGAGGCGGCGGGGCTGCCTGTCGAAGTCTCCGGTAATGTACAAGGCCACATCTGGAGCAAATTCGTCCACAACTGCGCGATCAATCCGCTGAGCGCAGTCACCGGTCTGAGGCCATTCGAGATCGCCCGAACGGCAGCGGCATCTGCCCTTCTCGACAGGATCCTCGATGAAGTGCTTGCAGTTGTGGCGGCCGCCGGCATTCAGTTGCCCGAAGACGAACCCCGCGCCCTGATCCACGCCCATTGCCGGGAGCGATCCAATCGGCCCTCCATGCTGCAACACCTCGAATGCGGGCGGCGAACTGAAATCGATGCACTCAATGGAGCATTGATACAGCGCGGGAAAGCCGTCGGAATATCCACGCCCTTCAATGAAGCCATCGTCATGATCGTCAAGTCATTGGAGGTCGCCGCTGCCCGGCGTACGACCAGCCACGGCTGATCACAACACCAACTCCGTTAAGACTCCGCGGCAGTCCATTTCGAAATCGAGTCCGGCGACCGGCGGGCGTGTGTAGTGCCAGGTCACCCCAAAGCGTGCGGCACCACGCCCAACGAAGAGATCGGCGAGAAGCGGATGGATATCGTGAATGGTGTAGACCTGGGCACTCGTGGCATCGTCCCATGACATACCCAGTGAAGCCATCCTTGCTTCCATCGTGGCGAGAACGAACTCTGCCTTGCTGCGGAGCCCGGCGATCGATGTGTCGCCTGGACAGATGATGTGATCCGCGTAATTCGATTTCCCCTCGGGCACCTCGCCGCTTCCCGAGACGACGAATGTCGGCCGCCTTCGCTTTGCAGGGACCGTATACGAAAATGCATAGAATCCGGGCACCGATGGCGGAGCAATCACCGGACAGACATTCGTCCTGGCAACCGGGTTCACACCCGCATGGGCTATGCCCCATGCCTCGAGAACGCTGACGTAGTGCAGATTGAACGACCGAAAGCCATCTTCGGAAAATGGCGCCGGGGAACGGAGCTCACAGGCACAGAGTGCGGCTTTGGGTCTGCCGGCCGCCGTCAGTTGCTCTGCGATCTTGGAGAAGCCGGCTGCCAGTGGAATTGGGTTCCCGAATGTGACCCGGACGATCTCGTAGCCATCAGCCGCAGCCACACCAGCGGAATACTGGAATACACCGGGGACGTATTTGTAGCCGCCATCGGCAAACTCTCGCGTGCTCATCGCATCGATCCTCAGCAATGATGTGTTCCCCTTATCCATTGTCAAATGAATTGAGGTTGTCAACGAGCCTATGTCTCAGACTTGTCGTGTTGTTGCCGAAATCCGGTCCATGCGTAGCACTTGCAGCCGACACTTTGCGCGCGGAGTCTCAGGGGGCGCCCGATTATAGTAACGGAAAGTCGTCGTCTTGGATTGAGTTGCGGCTGTTCCAGTGTTTTGTAACCAGTTCATATGGCTTCAGCCGCTTTCATGAGGTCTTCGATGATGATGATGTCGGCTCCGAGGCCGGTGACGGTGCCACCAAGCAAAGCGGCTCGCGGCCCACCGCAGGCAGTCGTGACGATCTCGTTGACATTTTCAGAGCGAATGCGGGTCTCCGGAAACAGCGCCTCATACAAGTCGCTGTTTATCTCCAGGCGAAGGTCGCGCGAGAACGTGTCAGTCAGCTCGCCCGAGTAGCTGGCAACAATGATCTTGAGACCGGAATTCCGGCCCAGATCGCGGAATATCGCCAACCGGATCAAGGTGACGGGGTTCTGGCCTCGACGATTGCAAAGTGCTCTATCCCTGCGGCCGCTCCGGCGAGCAACGCCACGTTGAGCTGACCGAAGTCGACACGCCCCAATGTTATGGCAAGCGCCTAAGCTCTGACACTCAATGCGAACAACGGCGTCCCCAAGATGTCGAACCTGGCTTTTCCGCCCGCCGGCACCCGGCGATCCGCAGGTAGCCAACGATAGGCGAGCATGAAGGTCAAAAGTTCAAATGGGACATTGAGCAAGAAGATCGCCTGCCAGCCGAATTTAGCGATCATGATACCGCCAAACGATGGCCCAAGCGCGGTGCCAATCGCCGACACATGCCGCCTGATTGATTTTGATGCAGGCGGCGATGCTTTAGGGCTGGGGGCCCGACAGGTTAGCAATGCGGCGGTTGCGCGGCCGCCAGCGTCCGCTGTCGCGCAACCACGACAGGAACTTGATGAATCCCTGGCTGTACCGGTAATCGGCGGGGTCGCTCATGAAGCAGCCGGAATAGCGTTTCGGATCACTGGCCACGGTGTCGTGATGCTGCACCAGTGTGTTGTGGTGCATGTAGATGATACCAGCATCGGCAATGGGTTCATATTCGGCATTTTGAGGGCCAATATTATAACCATTGATAGTGGTTGCGACTTTGTGCTTGGAAAGCAGCTGCCGCGCAGCGCGCACCACTTCGGTAGCAGACTGGTTGCCAGTATCGAACAGGAACTGCGATGCGAGGATCGGGTCACCGCCATCGATGTCGCGACCCTTGGCGCCAGCAAGTCAATCCAGAGCCTGAAGCTTGCCATGCCGCGCTGCATCTCGCTCATCGGCTTCGGCGACTTCGACCGGATGACGGCGGAAACCGCTTGAAGACAGAGCGCGAACTGTCTGGCGCATCACGTGATACGGCAGTAAACATCCTTGATCGCTGGTGTTTGGGAAGACGTGAGATGGACAAGGACTTGAACGTGGATCGGGACCTGCGCGAACGCGCATTGGCCGTGATACCCAATGGCATGTGGGGCCATATGAATGCGGCGCGGCTGCCCGCTGGCTATCCGCAGTATTTTGCGCGGGCCAAAGGTTGCCGGCTGTGGGATGTCAACGGGCGAGAGTACATCGATTTCATGTGCGCTTATGGCCCGATGATCCTCGGTTATGGCGATGCCGATGTCGAGCGCGCCGCCGAGCGCCAACGGAACGAAGGCGACATCTTCAATGGTCCGAGCCCGCGCCTCGTTGAGCTGGCCGAACTGATGGTGCGGACTGTGCCCCATGCCGATTGGGCGATGTTCCAGAAGAACGGAACCGACGCCACGACAGCCTGCGCGACGATCGCCAGGGAAGCCACCGGCCGCCGCAAGATTCTGCTGGCGAACGGCGCGTACCATGGCGCGGTTCCGTGGTGCAATCCGTATCCAGCCGGCTCCACGGCCGAGGACAGGGCGCACGTCATCCGCTACGAATTCAATGACGTTGCCAGCCTCGAGGCAGCTGCCGCTGCCTGCCGGGGGGATCTTGCAGGTGTCTTCGTCTCGGCCTTCAAGCACGACCTCGGCAAGACCCATGAGTTGCCGACGCGCGCATTTGCTGAAGCGGCGCGGCGCGTCAGTGACGAAGCGGGGGCCGCCCTGATCGTCGATGATGTGCGCGCCGGCTTCCGCCTGCATTCCGGCGGCAGTTGGGAAAAGGTCGGCGTCAAGCCCGATCTCTCGGCCTGGTCCAAGGCCATCGCCAATGGCTATCCGTTGGCTTGCGTCACAGGAAACGACAGGTTCCGTGAAGCGGCGGGACGAATTTTCGTGACCGGTTCTTTCTGGTATGGCGCAGCCGCCATGGCGGCGGCCCTTGCGGCCATTGCCAAGATGAACGACATTGGCGCCATCGGGATCATGGAACATATGGGCCAAAGACTGCGGGACGGTATCGACATGCAGGCGAGGCGGCATGGTGTCCAGCTGGAACAAAGCGGCCCGGTGCAGATGCCGGTGATTCTCTTCGACGACGATGCCGACCGCCGCAAGGGCTGGCTGTTTTGCACTGAAGCCCTGAAGCGCGGCGTCTATCTGCACGCCACTCACACCATGTTCTTGAGTGCCGCGCATCGCGACAGCGACATAGACCAAGCGCTTGAAGCCACCGATGCCGCCCTGGCAGAAGTGGCGCGGCAGTTTGGCTCGCCATGACCACAACAGGAGTTCACATGTCGAATGAACCGGCACGAGCCCGGCACCACAATGTTTCGCGTGAGCATCTGGCTGATCGCGCCATGTTCGTGCGCCTCGAGACGCTGCGGCTGGCCCGCATCTGTGGGGCTGGGCACTATTCGTCCAGTTTCTCGGCGGCAGAGTTGTTTGCAGCCTTGTACTATGCGCATCTGCGTATCGATCCCAAGGATCCCACATGGCCGGATCGCGATCGCTTCATCTTGAGCAAGGGGCATGCCGCCATCGGCCTCTATCCGGTTCTGGCCGATATCGGTTTTTATCCGCCGGGCTTGCTCGATAACTTTACCAAGCTCGGCAGCGCCTTTGGCGATCACCCCAACATGAAGACCATTCCCGGCATCGATTTCTCCTCGGGCTCACTTGGTCATGGGCTTTCGATTGGGGTCGGCATGGCGCTGGCGGCGCGGGTTCAAAATCGCGGCTACCGGGTCTATTGCATGCTGGGCGACGGTGAGATTGCCGAAGGCCAGATCTGGGAGGCAGCGATGTCGGCCAGCCATTTCAAGCTGCAGGGGCTGGTGGCCATCATCGACCGCAACCAGCTTTGCATTGATGGGCACACCGAAGAGATCATGGCCATCGAACCGATCGACCAGCGCTTCGCGGCATTTGGCTGGGACGTGCAGCGCATCGATGGTCATGACATCGATGCGATTCTCGCAGCCCTTGGGCGGCTGAAGCCGGCGGGCACCGGCAAGCCGCAGGTGATCATTGCCGACACGATCAAAGGGCGTGGTGTCAAACGCATGGAACTCTCGCTGCAGTGGCATGTCGCCAATCTGGTGGGCGACGATTACGATGATGCGGTGGCCGAAGTGCGGGCCGGTCTCAAACCCTTTGTGCCGGAGAGCCACTGACATGAGCGGGAAACTCACAACCAAGCACGACAAGGCGGATGCCGGCCAGGGTGCTGACGCATTCTTTCGCGGCACCGCCGGCAGTGACGTATCGCTCAAGGACAGCCGATCGGTCATCGGAACGCCGAATGCCGCTTTGCCGGCCTTTGTGCTGGGCGACGAACTGGCCGACCTTGCCGATTCCGATCCGCGGATTGTGGTTATGACGGCCGATCTGGCCAGCGCCAACCGCACCAATGATTTCAAGGCCCGCCATCCCGACCGCTTTTTCGATTTCGGTATCGCCGAAAAAAACATGATAACTGCGGCGGCCGGATTTGCCAGTTGCGGCATGATCGCCTATGCCGCCACCTTCGCGGCCTTCAGCGCCGTGCTGGCCGCCGAACAGATCAAGACGGATTGCGCCTATCCCGGAATGAAGGTGCGGATCATCGGCCATCATTCCGGCATGTCCATGGGTTTCTACGGCACCAGCCATCACGCGCTCGAGGATTTGGCGATGATGCGGGCCATTGCCGATCTGACTGTGGTGAGTGCGACCGATGCCAATCACTTGCGCGCCATTCTCCGTGCCTCGCTGGAGCATCCAGGCGCTATGTACATTCGCTTAAGCCGTGGCCGCGATCCGGTGGTTTACGCCGCTGTGCCCGCCGATTTTCGCATCGGCAAGGCGGCGACGCTGCGCAAAGGCCGCGACCTGTCGATCATCACTTGTGGTTCGCGGGTTCACTTCGCGCTCGGCGCCGCCGAGATTCTTGCGCGCAAGGGTGTCGAAGCCCGGGTCATCGACATGCACACGCTGAAGCCGATCGACAAGACAGCGATCCGCAAGGCGGCGCGCGAAACAGGTCGGATCATGACGGTGGAGGAACACAACATCACCGGCGGATTGGGCAGTGCGGTGGCGGAGGTGCTGGTGGAAGAGGAGCGCATTGCTTTTTTGCGTCACGGTATTCCCGACGAATTTGTTCCCGTGGCGCCACCTGCTTCACTCTACTCTCTCTATCAGCTCGACGCCGAGGGAATTGCCAAGAAGGCAACTGCTTTTCTCAAGTCGGCGCGAAAGACCTGACACATGAATCCCCATCTGTTACAGTTCGACAAGGCGATTTCGGCGGCGAAAGACTCGACGGCGGTCTGGCTCGCGCTGCATCGGCTGTCGGCGGCAGTCGTGGGCCATCGATTGTTTACGGTCACGACGGTGGACATGAAATCTGGTTTGGCTCGTCGACTCTATACGGATCATCCCGTTGAGTATCCGGTTTCTGGTTCCAAACCCATTCATCGCGACCGATGGTTCGCGATCGTTCACGATGAAGGGCGGAGCTTCGTGGCCAACAGCATCGCCGAGATCGCCGGTCATTTTCCGGATCATGAACTCATCGCCGCATTGGGTTGCGGTTCGGTGATCAATTTGCCAGTGGTGATGAAGGGTGAGTTGGTGGCCACCGTCAACATGTTGGACAAGGACGGATCATACGGCCCCGAAAAAGTGACACTTGTAGAATCTATACTGTCCGTTCCCGCCAAGCTGTGCTGCGTGCTGGCGGCGCAGTTTGACTCGGGCGTCCAAAAGCCCGATTGATGATCCGGGAGCGGTTGCAAGTTCATGTCAGCATTACATGCGGCGGATTTCTTGAGCGGCGCGGTGCGGCGGACGTTGTCGTTTCTCGCCTCGCTCTCACTCACGTTCATTGGCCTCACGGCAGTGACTTTCGCCATCAGCCGCATGACCAAGATCGATCCGGTGCTGGCCATTGTCGGCGACAAGGCGAGCCAGGAAGTTTACGACAAGACGTTCCTGGCACTTGGCCTCGACAAGCCGATGATCGTTCAATACGGCATCTATCTGAAGCGGCTTTTGTCAGGTGATTTCGGCATGGCGGTTCTGACCTCGCAGCCGGTTCTCAACGATCTCTTGCGGGTGTTTCCGGCGACCTTCGAACTGGCGACCATCGCCACATTCTTCGGCGTGGTGATCGGTGTCCCGGCCGGCGTACTGGCGGGCGCGCGCAAGGACCGCTGGCCGGACCACCTGGTGCGTATCATCGGGCTGTTCGGCTATTCGATGCCGGTCTTCTGGCTGGGACTCGTCGGCCTGTTCCTGTTTTATGGCAAGCTCGGCTGGGTTTCAGGGCCGGGCCGGCTCGATGTCTTTTATGATGACATTGTGACATCACGCACCGGCGTCATACTGATTGACTCTTTGATTGAAGGCGAATGGGAGATTTTCAAGAATGCCTTTAGTCACCTGATTCTGCCGGCTGGCATACTTGGATATTTTTCGTTAGCTTACATTGCCCGGATGACACGGAGCTTCATGATCGAACAGCTGTCGCAAGAATATGTCACTGCCGCGCGGGTGAAGGGCCGTTCATTCTGGGGCGCTGTCTGGAAACACGCTTTCCCCAACATCATGGTGCC
>JANLTS010000136.1:0-6597 GCA_031363045.1 Hyphomicrobiales bacterium | reverse complement strand
TTTCGACGCCGAATACTGGCTCAACAAGGATCGCCACGGCGGATTCCCGCTCGACTTCCACCAGGCGATCGCGAAGGACGGCTGGCTCGGCGTCTGCATGCCGGAAGAGTACGGAGGGGCGGGCCTCGGCATCCAGGAAGCGGCGGTGATGGTGCAGGCGATCAGCGAATCGGGCGCGGGTCTTTCCGGCGTCTCGGCGATGATCTTGCCGCGCCTCACCACCTTCAGCCGGTTGGCCTTGAGGCGGATGGCTTCCACCGGAGTCTTCGCTTGCAACAGCACGAAGTCGGCATTGCATCCCTTCTCCAGGCCGTAGTTCTGCAGATGCAGAGCCTTGGCCGGGTTGACGGTCACCGCGTCATAAGCCCAGCGCATCGCCTCGGGGCTGGTCATTGGCTGGGCGTGAATGCCCATTGAAGCCACTTCGAGCATATCGGCCTGGCCCAACGGATACCATGGGTCCATCACGCAATCGTGGCCGAAGGACACATTGATGCCGGCCGCCCGCAGCTCCGGCACGCGGGTCATGCCGCGCCGCCGCGGATACGTGTCATGGCGGCCCTGCAGCGTGATGTTGATGAGCGGATTGGGCGTGGCGTGCAGTTCGGCTTCGGTCATCAGCGCCAGCAGTTTCGACACATAATAATTGTCCATTGAATGCATCGACGTCAGATGCGAGCCCACCACCCGGCCCTTGAGCCCCAGCCGCTGCGTCTCATAAGCCAGCGCCTCGATGTGGCGTGACAGCGGGTCATCGGTTTCATCGCAATGGATATCGACCAGCAGCCCGCGCTCCGCCGCGATCTCGCAGAGTTCCTTCAGGCTCGCGGCCCCGTCAGCCATCGTCCGCTCGCCATGCGGAATGCCGCCGACGACATCGACACCCATGTCAAGCGCCCGGATGAGATTTTGCCTGGCCGTCTTGTCGCGATAAAATCCATCCTGCGGAAAGGCGACGATCTGCAGGTCGAGATAAGGTGCCACTTGCCTCCGCACCTCGAGCAGCGCCTCAACGCAGACCAGCCGGTCATCGCTGACATCGACATGGCTGCGGATCGCCAGCAACCCTTGCGACACGGCAAGGTCGCAATAACGCAGCGCCCGGCCGATTACCGCGTCGATTGTCAGGCTGGGCTTCAACGCGCCCCACACGGCAATGCCCTCAAGCAACGTGCCGGACATGTTGTAGCGCGGCAGGCCAAGCGACAGCGTCGCATCCATGTGGAAATGCGCATCGATGAACGGCGGCGACAGCAGATAACCGCCTGCCTCGATCACCGTTTGAGTCTCACCGCCAAGCCCTCGCCCGATGTCCACAATCTTGCCGCCGCGCACAGCGATATCAATCCCGCTGCGGCCGTCAGGCAGCGTGGCATTGCGGACCAGAAGTTCGAACATGGCTAAGCATCCCGTTGTTGCGGGCATGCAGCCTAGCCCATCGGACGCGCAAGTGGAATCACTTGCGGAGTGAAAGATGCGCCAGAACCATGGTGTTGGAATGGACGCGCATTGACGAAGCCGGCACACCCGGACGATACTTGTTTTTCAAGGCGAAAGGCTGACGATGAACGTGGAATCCAGACCAGAAGTCATCACGGCATCTGCAGCGCATCGCGAAGGTGTCGTCGGCGTTATGACGCTCGGCTTTGCCGATGATCCGGTCTGCCGGCGGCTTTATCCCGATCCGGCTCAGTATTTGACCTACTTCCCGGAGTTTGTCAGCCTCTACGGCGGCGAGGCTTTCGAGCATGAGGGCGCGCATTTCGTAAAGGGTATCGGTGCGGCTCTGTGGTTCCCGCCCGGCACACATCCCGACGGCGGCGCGATCGACGATTTGATAGAACGCAGCGTGACAGCTTCGGCCAAGGCCGAACTCTACGAAGTCTATGCCGAAATGAGCCGGGGGCATCCCAACGAGCCGCACTGGTTTCTGCCACTTATTGCGATTGACCCATTTCTCCGGGGCAAGGGTTTCGGCGCGGCGTTGATGGAATATGGCCTCGCGGCGTGCGACCGGGACGGAGCTCCCGCCTATCTCGATTCGACCCATCGAAGAAATATTCCTTTCTATGAGCGATTTGGCTTCGAGCTGGTGCGCACGATCGAGATTGGCGGGCACCCTCCAGTCTACCCGATGATCCGTGCCCCGCGCTGAGGTGCCGCAAGGCCACCGGGGCCTTCCGGCGGAGTGGATAAATCGAGTCAAATTGCAATCCCCAGAAAGAGTGAGATTTGAGCGTAGCGCGGTCGCTTCCCGCACTTGCGAAATGCTTGCCAGAGGGATATGAGGACACCAAGGGTCGGGGCATGCCGCAAGGCACACGGCGGGTTTATGATGACTTCAGAGGCACTTGTTTCCACTGCACCGGCAGGCAGTGATCGTCGGCATTTCCTGTTTCTGCAAATGCCCTGCGGCCGCTTCGGCCACGATCTGCAGCGCGCCATCCGCGCGGCGGGCCATCAATGTTCGCGGGTCGCCATCAACGGCGGCGATCTTGTCAATGGCTTGCGCGGCAAGACCATTGCCTACCGCATGTCGTTTGCCGATTGGCCGTCGTGGATCGTCGGCTATGCCAAATCCGAGCGCGTCACCGATGTCATCTGCTATGGCGATTGCAGGCCTTATCACAGTGCCGCCATTGCCGCGCTGAAGCCCTATGGAATCGCCATCCATGTGCTCGAGGAAGGCTACCTCCGCCCCAACTGGATCACCTGCGAGCGCGACGGCGTCAACGGCAATTCGGCATTGACGGAAATCGATCTTGACCGCATCGCCGACCAACCGCCACGGCCAGCCGAACACCCGTTGCAAGCCTCGAATCTGGGCTACAGCTTTGCCGGCATCTTCTACTATTTGTGGTCGCTGCTGCTGGTGCCGCTGTTCCCCCGCTACAAGTCGCACCGCGATCTCGATGTCGTCGGCGAGGCCACGCTCTGGCTGAAGCGCCTGCTCACCTGGCCGATCCGCCGCAGCCGCACCGGGCGCGCGCTGAAGACCATCAACAATCTTAAGAAGCCGGTTCACCTTGCACTGTTGCAGTTGAATGGCGACTCGCAGATCAAGGTACATTCGGCTTTCCAGTCGACACGGCACTTCGTCGAGCATTGCATCTCCGAGTTTGCCGCCAGCAACACCCAGGAGTCCCTGCTGGTGTTCAAGAACCATCCGCTCGATACTGGCGTCATCAACCTCAACCAGCTCATCATCGAGGAAGCGGCGCGCCACGGTCTGACCGGCCGAGTTTTCTTTGTCGAAACCGGCAAGCTGGTGCCGCTGCTCGAACATTCGGTTTCGGCTGTTGCCATCAATTCCACCGCCTGCCATCAGGCCCTGTTGCGCGGCATCCCCACGCTGGTGCTCGGCAGGGCGGTGTTCAACCATCCGCAGATCGTCTCGCGCATGCGGTTGGCGGATTTCTTCCGGCTCAGGCCGGTCAAGAACGCCACAGCCTATGAGAAACTGATCAGTATCATGCGCCAGACCTGCCAGTTCAATGGCGGGTTCTACAGTGACGAAAGCCGCCGGGTGCTGCTCCCCAACCTCGTGCGCGGCCTGATTGACGGCATGCCATCGCCCAAGTCCTTCGAGACCGGAAAACCGGCCGAACAGGACGTGAAACAGGCGTCGTGACGCAACAACAGGCGTTTCCCGCCCGATTGCGCCGATGACAGGGTGCATTACGGTGTTCTCCGCGGGTCTTATGAGACTGAAGCGGGAGATCAAGCAGTTGTCAGGACTCGAACCACGTTTTGCTCTCTTGGGTACCAGAACAGGCGAAGCTGTGGCCGGCTGGGGTCACAAGCCAACAGCCAGCCGCGCCAGAGCCGCGGCTCTGCGTTCCGGCCGCCCATACGTCGCCTTCGAGGACGGCTTCCTGCGCTCGTTGAAACCCGGTTCCGGGCAACTCCCGTGCGCCATGGTGATGGATCGCAGTGGCATATTCTACGATGCCCGCCAGCCTTCCGATCTCGAGACAATGCTGGAGACCGCAAACTTCACCGCGCAAGAGCTGGCGGAGGCCCGGCAATTGCTCGCTCTGATCGCTGAACACCGGCTCTCGAAATACAATCATGGGGCTGACCGCTTTGCCGGCCTCGGCATACCGGCAGGTGCAAAGCTGGTTGCCGTCATCGATCAGACGGCGGGAGATGAGTCAAT
Source organism: Hyphomicrobiales bacterium (assembly GCA_031363045.1). Classification (GTDB taxonomy): domain Bacteria; phylum Pseudomonadota; class Alphaproteobacteria; order Rhizobiales; family Aestuariivirgaceae; genus Aestuariivirga. The sequence continues at coordinate 2,438 of JANLTS010000136.1, read as the reverse complement.
TGCCGGCGCCATGGCCGATGCCGCAGTCTTCACGCGCATGGCCGAGGCTGCCGTGGCTGAGAATCCCGGTGCCCATGTGATCGCCAGGCTCCACCCCGAAACCCTCAATGGCACGAAGCCCGGTTACCTTCTCGAACCAGCGCGGCGGCTTGGCATTGCAGTCTCGGCGGAACATGTCTCACCCTGGGCGCTCTTCGATCACCAACCCCATGTCTACACGGTGTCGAGCCAGCTCGGCTTCGAGGCCCTGCTGGCGGGCTGCAAGGTCACCTGCTTTGGCATCCCTTTCTATGCCGGCTGGGGTCTGACCGACGATCGCGCCCAAAAACCGTCGCGCCGCACAACGCAGCGCACCAGTCTTGAACTCGCCGCCGCCGTTTATCTCCGCTACAGCCGCTATTTTGACATCTGGTTCCGCGAGCCTGTCGATGCTGTCACGGCTGTCGATCAGTTGGCGTTCCAGCGCCGCAGCTATCTCTCGAATGCGATACCCGTGACCGGCTATCGCATTGCCCGCTGGAAGCGGGCTGCCATCTCAGCCATGCTTGATGGTCCATCCGGCCCGCCACGGTTCCTGCGCAACCTCAACGCGGCCAAGTCCGATGCCAGGGCGCGCGGCGCCAGTATTGCCGCCTGGGGCATTGAGTCTGTCAGACTCCGGCCACGGATCGAAGCTCACGGACTTGCCTGCATCGCCATTGAAGATGGTTTTCTGCGCTCGGCCGGTCTGGGGGCGGCCTTCGTCCAGCCCGTGTCACTGGTTTTCGACACACAGGGGCTCTACTTCGATTCCACGCGGCCTTCCGATATCGAAACTCTGTTGGCACACGGTGAGTTTTCCGAGGCTGAAATCGAGCGTGCCCATCAGCTGCGCCAGCGCATCGTGGCGGAGCGGGTGACCAAGTACAACCTGATGCTTGCCGGCCGGCCACCAAGCCAGGCGTCGCTCCATTCGCCGGTTCTCGTGCCTGGCCAAGTGGCTGATGACTGGGCTGTTGTGGTCGGCAGACCAAACAGTTTCCCGCCGGATCAAAACGTCAATGCCGTTCTGCTCGAGCGGGCCCGCCAGCGCCATCCCGGCAAAACTGTCATATTTAAGCCACACCCCGATGTTGAACAGCTTGGGCGGGCGGGGGCTTTGAATGATGCGTGGCTTAGCCGCCATGCCGATGTCGTCGCCCGGAACACACCAATCGATCATCTCCTTCAAACCGTTGGCCATGTCGAGACCTACTCGTCGCTTGCCGGATTTGAGGCATTGCTGCGGGGCATAGCGGTTTCGGTGCATGGAATGCCATTTTACGCTGGATGGGGCCTGACGGATGATGTGTCCAATTGCTGTCCACGCCGCGGGCGCAAGAGAAGTCTTGATGAGCTTGTTGCAGCAGCCATCATCCGCTATCCCCGCTACTGGGACAGTATCAGTGGGCTCGCCTGTCCACCCGAGGTCGCTCTCCGCCGCATCGTCGAAGCGCGGAACCGGCCGCAGCGGGCGGCCAGGGTCGTGGGTATCATCATCGGCAGAGGGGTAATCATGGCAAGACGACTGCTCCGCACCGCCGGGGGGGCTGGCCGTTGACACATACCGACCGGATTCCAACCACGGGCATCGGCCGCTTTTTCTTCGAGTTGCGCGTCGGCGCGCACCGCCAGAGCAACGTTATTTTTGCGCTCATCTTCCGAGAGTTGAAGACCAAATCGGGCCAGGACAGCTATGGCCTGCTATCCTTCGTCGGCATCATTCTCGAACCGGCGGTGGCGGTAATTGCCATGACGCTGTTTTGGTATCTCCTGCGGCGCCAGGAAGTCGAGGGCGTACATGTTGCGCTGTTCATTGCCGTGAGCGTCACCGGTTTCGCGATTGTCCGCCGGTCATTTTCTTCGATCCCGAGGACCGTAAAGTCGAGCCGCGCCTTCTTCGCCTACCCCAATGTGAAGCCGTTCGACGCCGTATTGGCACGGTTCATCGTCGAATTCGTGCTGACTTTGCTGGGCGGCCTCATCGTGCTCTTTCTGGTGTGGTGGTTTCTCGATCTGACAGTGAGCATGCGGTATTTTGTCGATGCCATGCGCATCTATGGCGAACTCATCGCCCTTGCCTTTGGGATCGCTCTCACCATGGGAATCTACGGCACCCGCTTTCCCTTCATCTCGACGGTGTTTTCGAATGTGAGCCGCATACTGTTTTATGTGTCCGCGGTCATTCATCCCGCTGGCGACCTGCCGCAAGAGGCCCAAGCCCTGATCGCCTGGAATCCCTTTGCCCATGCGAACGAACTTGGACGCTATTACCTGCTGGGCATCAAACCGTTTGTCGACATCTCCGAACTCTATCTTTTCAGCTGCTCGCTGGGCATGCTGTCCTTTGGCTTTGTGGCTTACTATGCCAATCGCACGAAAGTACTTGAGCGATGATCGAGCTTATCAACGTCAGCAAG
>JANLTS010000098.1:0-2226 GCA_031363045.1 Hyphomicrobiales bacterium | reverse complement strand
GTGCGGCATCGTCAATGGCGGGAAGCACCAATTTCGTCCAACCCTGCCTGCCCCATGCGCCGGCAGCGGGTGAAAACACCGCTGGTTCAGACGCCATCAGCATCTCCTGCTGCTCTGGTTTGAGCTTCACCACACCGGTTGCCTGATCAGGAAGCGATGCGAAGATCTTGTTGCGGACACGGAAATCCGCCTTGCCGAAATGGGACTTTTCCTGCGCCTCAGGCAATGACAGGGCAAGCTGCCTGAAGCCGTCCGGCGTCACGGCTTTTCGGCCAGCGCCGCCTTGATGAGCGCAATCGCTTCCGGGCTTGCCCAGTCAGCGGGACCCAGCAGCCTGCCGATTTCCTTGCCGCTCCGGTCGATCAGCACGGTGGCGGGAAGGCCGATGGCTTGCAGATCATTGAGGATGGTCAGGCTCGGCTCGACATAGAGCTTGAGGTTTTCGGCACCGGTTTCCTTGAGAAAGACGGCGGAAGCTTCCACGCCCTTCTTGTCGACGCTGATCGCCACCACTTCGAATTGCTCCGAGCCGAGCTCTTTCTGCAACTGTGCGAGATCAGGCATTTCCTTCCGGCACGGCGCGCACCAGGTGGCCCACAGATTGACCAGCACCACCCGGCCCTGCCATTGGCTGAGCTTCAGTGGTTTGCCTGCAGCGTCCTGAAAGGCCGAATCGGCCACCGGCTTGCGCTCCGACTTCACCAGAAAGGCGGCCAGCGCCCCGGTGGCCAGTTCGCGGCTGACGCCGGACGCCGCAATCCCCGGCGCTGCAGTCGACGTTAAAGCGGCAGGTTCCGCAGGTCCGGCCTTGCGCCCGCTGGCCTGAAACACGTAAATGCCGGTAATGACGGCGAGGACGGCGGCGCCCGCAGCAATCTGCTTCAGGGCGCTGGGTTTCTTCTTTTCATCGGTCATGCAAATGTCTCTACAGCAGGCAACAGGGATTTTCGATGGCGAACAAGATGTGGGGCGGGCGGTTTCAATCGGGGCCGGACGCCATCATGGAAGAGATCAACGCCTCGATCGGCTTTGACAAGCGGCTGTTCCGGCAGGACATCGCAGGCTCCAAGGCGCACGCCAGCATGCTGGCGAAACAGGCCATCATCACGAAAGCCGATGCGGCTGAAATTAGGAAGGGTCTCGATCAGGTTCAAGCCGAGATTGAGGCCGGCACCTTCACGTTTTCACGCGCTCTTGAGGACATTCACCTCAATGTCGAGTCGCGGTTGAAGGGTATCATCGGCCCGGCCGCCGGGCGCTTGCACACGGCACGCTCGCGCAATGACCAGGTGGCGCTCGATTTCCGCCTCTATGTGCGTGATACGGTCGATCATTTCGATGGCCAGTTGAAGGAACTGCAACAGGCGCTGGCGGCAAAGGCCGAAGCCCATGCGGCGACCATTCTGCCGGGCTTCACGCATCTGCAGGTGGCCCAGCCCGTGACTTTCGGCCATCACCTGCTGGCCTATGTCGAAATGCTGGCGCGCGATCGTTCGCGCCTTGCCGATGCGCGAAAGCGCATGAACGAAAACCCGCTGGGGGCTGCAGCGCTCGCCGGCACCAGTTTCCCGATTGACCGCCACGACACGGCGAAGGCTTTGGGTTTCGACCGCCCAACGCGCAATTCCCTCGACACCGTGGCCGACCGCGACTTCGTTCTCGAAACCCTGTCGGCGGCGGCGATCTGCGCCATCCACCTGTCGCGGCTGGCCGAGGAAATCGTCATCTGGTCGACCAGCCAGTTCCGCTTCGTGAAACTGTCCGACAAGTTCACCACCGGCTCCTCAATCATGCCGCAGAAGCGTAACCCGGATGCCGCTGAACTGATGCGGGCGAAGCCCGGCCGCATCATCGGTGCGTTGCTGGCCTTGCTTACCGTGATGAAGGGCCTGCCACTTACCTATTCCAAGGACATGCAGGAAGACAAGGAGCCGGCCTTTGATGCCTTCGACAACCTGTCGCTGGCCATCGCGGCTGCCACCGGCATGGTCAACGACATGGTACCGAACGAAGTCGAGATGCGCAAAGCCGCGTCGAGCGGATTCTCGACTGCCACCGATCTCGCCGACTGGCTTGTCCGTACACTGAAGATGCCGTTCCGCGAGGCGCATCACGTGACGGGAAGCCTCGTGGCACTGGCCGAAGCCGAAGGTTGCGATCTGCCTGAATTGCCGCTGGCGATGATGCACAGGATTGAACCGCGCATCACCAAGGAGGTCTACAAGG
>JANLTS010000084.1:0-2881 GCA_031363045.1 Hyphomicrobiales bacterium | reverse complement strand
GCTTGTAGCGCTTGTCGGCCAGTTCGCGCCGCAGCAGTTCGGCCGCGTTCACCTTCACATGGATGTCGCGCTCGAAATCGATCCCCGCCGAATGCCCGAGATAGGCGTGGGTCGGACGGGCGAAGCAATACGAGCAGCCGTGCTCGCAGCCGCGATAGGCGTTGATCGAGCGATCGAAGCCGATATCGGGACTGTCGTTGCGGGTGATGATGGTGCGAGCCCGTTCCATATGCTCGATGGTCTCGAACGGCTTCAGGTCCTCCACTTTCCCCCAGCCGTCGTCGAATTCCTCGCGCACCTGTTTCTCGAACCGGCCGGTCTGGTTGGTCTGCGCGCCGCGGCCGCGATTGAGCTTGGCATCGACCAGCCGGCGCCCGACGAGATCGGCGTCGCGGCTCTGGCTCAGCTTCTCCAGCGCTTCGAACGAGGGGGCCACGTGCATTGCCATTTCAGTCTCCAACGGCGGCCGGAGCAGAATCGCCGCTTCGGTAACGTTCCGTTGGCAATAGCAGTTGCATGAGAACAGAACAAGAACAAACGCTTGCCGATCGACGCCCGACCTGGGGTCAAGAAAGCCGAGAGCAGCAGCATTGGTTCATGCCCAGGGTCAGCTCACCCAACCACCTTGGAGAAATCCGCCACCACGTGCATGGTGTCGCGCAGTCGGGCCAGGAGGTTCAGCCGGTTGGCGCGGATCGCCGGATCTGCGTCGTTGACCAGCGCCGCTTCGAAAAATGCGTCGACCGGCCGGCGCAAGCTCGACAGTGAGGCGATGGCGCCCGTGTGGTCGTCGGCGACAACGCAGCGCGCGACCTCCGCCGCGACGGCTTGGACAGATTCGCCCAGCGCCGTTTCCTCCGCGCCCTTGAGAACACGCGCATCGACGGCGCCAGAAAATACCTTCCCGTCCTTCTTCTCCTCCGCGGCAAGAATATTGGCCGCGCGGCGATAGCCGGCGAGCAGGTTGGCGCCGTTCTCCGAGCCGAGCAGGGCGGAGAGCGCCTCGACCCGCTGGGTGACCTGGAGGATATCGTTGGAATTCTTGCCGATCACGGCATCGACGAGGTCATGCCGCGCCCCGGCATCGCGCAGCGTCACCTTAAGCCGATCATGGAAGAAGGCGAGCAGGTCGGGCTCGACCTGCTGTGGCAGGCGCAGCTTGTTCTCCACAATGATCCGGATCACCCCCAGCGCCGCGCGGCGCAACGCAAACGGGTCGCGCGAGCCGGTCGGCTTCTCCTCGATCGCCCAGAAGCCGGTGAGCAAATCCAGCTTGTCGGCCAGCGCCACCGCGATGGCGACGGGCTCCCCCGGCACCAAGTCGGTCGGCCCCAGCGGCTTGTAGTGATCGGCGGTGGCGTTGGCGACGGCGAGCGGCTCGCCCTGCGCCAGCGCGTAGTAGCGGCCCATAACTCCCTGCAATTCGGGGAACTCGCCGACCATGCCAGTGGTGAGATCGGCCTTGGCCAGCATGGCGGCGCGCTTGGCTTGCTCGACATCGGCGCCGACCAGCGGCGCGAACACGGCGCTGAGCTTGACCAGCCGCTCGATCCGCTGGAACTGGCTGCCGAGCCTGGCGTGGAAGACGCTCTGCTCGAGCTTGGTCAGGCCATGTTCGAGCGGCTGCGCAAGGTCCTGGTTGTAGAAGAACTGCGCGTCGCTCAGCCGGGCTCGGACCACCCGCTCGTTGCCGCCGGCAATCGTGGCGCCGCCATCGGTCGCGGCATTGTTGGAAGTCATGATGAAGTAGGGCGCAAGTTTGCCGGTGCCGTCGCGAAGGCAGAAGCATTTCTGGTTGGCGCGGATGGTGGCGATGATCACTTCCTCGGGCACTTCGAGGAATTGGGGATCGAACGAACCCATCATCACCACCGGCCATTCGACCAGCTCGGCGACTTCCTCCAGCAGCCCCTCGTCGTGGATGACGGTCAGCCCCCGCGCGAAGGCGAGGTTATCGGCATCGGCGCGGATGATGTCCTTCCGCCGGTCGATATCGAGCACCACCCGGGCCTTTTCCAGCGCCTGCACGTAATCGTCGAAGCGGCGCACCTTGATGGCCTGCGGCGCGAGGAAGCGGTGGCCATAGGTGGTCTGGCCGCTGGTCACTGTGTTGGATTTGAACGGAATGACGACCGGCTCGTCGTTCTCGGTGCCGAACGTCGCGGTGATGGCGCGCAGCGGCCGCACCCAGGTGAGCCCGCCATAACCCCATTGCATGGATTTCGGCCATTCGAACCCGGTGATGATTTTCGGCAGCAGCGTGGCGAGGATGTCCTCGGCCCCCGCGCCGGGCTTTTCGATATGGGCGACGTAGAAATCGCCCTTCTTGGAATCGGACTCGATTTTGGCTTCTTCGATGGACGACAGCCCCGCCGCCTTCAAAAACCCGTCGATCGCCTGCTGCGGCGCGCCGACGCGCGGCCCCTTCTTTTCCTCACGTGTATCGGGCGAGCGGGCGGGCAGGCCGGTGACAGTCAGCGCCAGCCGGCGCGGCGTCACGAACGCCTTGGCGCCTTCGTAGACCAGCCCGGCATCGACCAGTGCATTGGTCACGGCCTTCTTCAGGTCCTCGGCGGCCTTGCGCTGCATGCGCGCCGGGATTTCTTCGGAGAACAGTTCGAGCAGCAGTTCGGGCATGTTTTCTACCGGCGTTAAAGGCGCCGGAGGACTAGCAAGCAGAGGGGGGATTGTCCATTGCGGCCGCGGTCAGCGGATCAGCTTGATCTCGCAGCCGACGTCGAGGGCGGCCCACGCCCGGTCGGCGGTGACCGCCGGCAGGCAGCGCGTCAGGGCCAGGGCCAGGCAGCAGCGGTCGGCGAGAGACAATCCCAGCGGCTTCCCGGCGGGCGTGAGGGAGGCGGCAACGGCCGCGGTCGCCGCG
>JANLTS010000079.1:0-4067 GCA_031363045.1 Hyphomicrobiales bacterium | reverse complement strand
CCCTCACCCGGCCCTGCGGGCCACCCTCTCCCGCGAGCGGGAGAGGGAAACCGAGAACGCTGTCAGTTGGTGCGGATGCGGATGTAGGACGTGTTGTTCGATGAATTCCCAACGGCGACACCAGCCGGCGTGGTGATGATGACACCCAGCCAATAGTCGGTCGCGGCAGTGAGGCTGTTGGGAATGACCAGATTCGTACTCAGCAGGGCTGGCGTGTTGCGCGCCAGGTTCACCGAGATCGAGCCGATCTGCGTGTCGGCGGCGGAGATGATGTCGTTGGTCGAAATATAGAATTTCACCCCCGCGCCATTCTGCGTCGACCGCCCGAGGTTCTCATAGGAGAACTCGCCCTTCACCGTGTTGCCGCGCGTGACATTATAGCGGGGCTCGTTGCCAACAAAGCTCTTGCCCAGCTCCGTGCCGCCACTGTTGAACACCCGGGTGCGGCCGTGGGTCGAGTACTCGCCACTGGCACCGGTATAACGCCAATGCGACATGGCGAGATCCTGAATGCCGCTGCCGTTGAGGCCGTAAAGGGCCACGAGACCATTGCCGGTATCCTCGCCGACATAGGCGTTGACCGTCGAACCACTGGTGTTGAGATGGGTGAAATCGGAGCCCATCACGCTAGTCCAGCGGTTTTCATGCTTCAACCCGGTGACGTGGCCAAACTCATGAACGCCGGTGCCCTGCAACAGGCGCAAGCTGCCGGTATAGGTGCTGATCGAGCTCTTGGATGTCGTCGCCGTCCAGCGCCAGGGATTACCGTAGTTGAAGACGGTATCGCCCTCGGTGATGCCGGAGTGAATGCCAAACAACCAATAGCAGTCGCGATAGGTGTAGGCGACGGCCGGATAGCCCTGAATCACCGATGGCGTGGTGCTGCCCCAGACTTCACTTTGACCGTTGCCAACGCCCACCCCGCCTGAATCATTCACCCTCGAAAAGCGGAAGGGGCTTGGATTCTTGTTGAACTGGGCGATGGTGTTATTCAGCCCGTCCAGCCAGTAGCCTGCCGGGAAACTGGTCGTGCTCGAGCGCAAGCTCAGGGAATTCCCGGGCAGCGTGATGTTTTCCGAATCTCCGAGAGCATTGCAGGTCGTATATTTATAGGCATGAGCGGCGGTGGTGCTCATCATGGCGAAGACGATTGCGAGAAGGAAAGGTTTCGCGCGCATGTTGGCGGATCCTATCTAACAAGATTGAAGTTGACGGAGTTGCTTACTTGCCGGGCGTTTCGAGCGGCCGGCCTTCGACCGGCGCGGGAACGCTGAATGGCTTGTCGGGAACGGCATCGATGAGGGGCTCCGGTGTCTTGGGATCGTAAAAGGCAATCGCCTGTTGGAGTGTCTCCAACACCAGCGATGATTTTGCACCCAGTTTCACCTCGCTTGGCCGGCCCGATGCGCCTTCATCCATGACGATCTGTTTTGGAGCCTCGGCATTGTACTTCTCGCGGGCCTCGTCGACTGTCATGCCCGATTGCTTGAGAATGCGCTGCGCCGAGGGATTCTTGATCAACTCGTCGAAGGCGGGAGCCGGAAAGGAAAATTTCTGCAGTTCCGACGGGCCAATCCCGATGGCGATGATACTTTTCAGGGTTATTCTGGTGACCGGCGAACCGTGCGATTCATAGACCAGATCGTCCAAGACACGGAAGCGGCCGAACTCGCACAGGACCAGCGCGCAGCCGTTTTCGCCATTCTCGGCAATGAACAGAATGTCCTCATCGCCGACCATGAATTTTGGCACGCCGCCGACATCGAGAAAGCGGCCTTGACCATCCGGACCGCCGACAAACTTTAACGTCACCTCGGTGCGTTCGGTGCCTTTGGGAAAGAGAACTTCGCCGAGTTCATAGGTGACGAATGTATGAGGCTGAGGCCGGCCAGCCCGGCTGACGCCATTGACATAAGTCACTTTCGCGACCTTGCCATGGGCAATGAGTTTGGCGTTGTTGACCAACAGCCTGACATTGCCCACCGTGCTTTGATCGAACGGCGCATGTGCTTGCGCCGCCGTCATGGCCAGCAGGAACACGCCCGCTGACAAGATGGATTTCAGTTTTGAACTCTGTATGCCCACTATCGTCTCCTCCGTTTTCCAGATGAGATTGCAGGCCAATAAATCCGCTCGATTGGCCTACAACGAAGTTAAGGCCCCCACGAGAATGATCTCACGCGCATACCGCTTAGTCAAGCACGTTACCGTTGAATCTGCGCCGTGGCGGGTTGTTGGAACGTTGTGGTTAAATGTCGAGCCCCTCGTCGCTGACGAAGGCGGCGCGGTCGGAGATGAAGTTGAAACGTTCCTCAGGCTTGTTGCCCATGAGTTGCTCGATGGTCTTGGCGGTGGCGGAGCGCTGGGCGTCGTCCAAGGTCACGCGCAGCAGGTGGCGCTTCTTCGGGTCCATGGTGGTTTCCTTCAGCTGCGCCGGCATCATTTCGCCAAGGCCTTTGAAGCGGCTGACCTCAACCTTGCCACGGCCGGAAAGCTCGGTGCGCAGAAGTTCCTCGCGGTGCTTGTCGTCGCGGGCATAAGCAACTTTCGGTCCTTGCGCCAACTTATAGAGCGGCGGCACCGCCAGATAGAGGTGGCCGTCGTCGATGAGCTTCGGCATCTGGCGGTAGAAAAACGTCATCAACAGACTGGCAATATGAGCCCCATCGACATCGGCATCGGTCATGATGATGATCTTGTCGTAGCGCAGATCATCCTCGCGGTATGAGGTGCCGGTGCCCGCCCCCAGCGCCTGCACCAGGTCGGCCAGTTGCTGATTGCCAGCCAGCTTGTCCTTGGTGGCGCTCGCCACGTTGAGGATCTTGCCGCGCAATGGCAGCACGGCTTGCGTTTCGCGGTTGCGCGCCTGCTTGGCGGAACCACCAGCCGAGTCACCCTCGACGATGAAGAGTTCCGAGCCATCCTTCTGGCTCGCTGCGCAATCGGCCAGCTTGCCGGGAAGCCTGAGCTTCCGCACCGCCGTCTTGCGGCCGACTTCCTTTTCCTGGCGGCGGCGCAATCGCTCTTCCGCCCGCTCGGTGATGAAGTTCAGCAGCCTGTCGGCTTGGGCCGGGTGGCCGGTGAGCCAATGATCGAAATGATCGCGCACCGCGTTCTCGACGATGCGCATCGCCTCGAGCGTTGCCAGCTTGTCCTTGGTCTGGCCCTGGAACTCCGGCTCGCGGATGAACACCGAAAGTAGAGCGCCGGAGGACGTCATCACGTCATCCGCCGTGACAATCGCCGCGCGCTTGTTGCTGGAAAGCTCGGCATAATTCTTGAGCGCCCGGGTAAGTGCCGTGCGCAGACCCTGCTCATGGGTGCCGCCATCGGGCGTCGGGATGGTGTTGCAATAGGACGACGAGAAACCATCCTCGCCGCCGAACCACGCCACGGCCCATTCGACTGTGCCGTGGCTTCCTTCCTTCTCGACGCGGCCGGAGAAGATTTCATCGACCACCCGGTGCAAACCGTCGATGCGCTCGGCGAGGAAGTCTTTCAGACCGCCGGGGAAATGCAGAACCGCCTTCTCGGGCGTGTCCTTGTCCTTGATGAGAGTGGGATCGCACGACCAGCGGATCTCGACGCCGCCAAAGAGATAGGATTTGGACCGTGCCATCTTGTAAAGGCGGGCGGCGAGAAAATTGGTGTTGCCCTTGCCGAAAATCTGTTCGTCCGGATGGAAGGATACTTTCGTGCCGCGCCGCCCCGAAACCTTGCCAAGCGCCTCGAGCTTGCCGGTGGGTTTGCCACGGCGGAATTCCTGGCGGTACAGCTGTTGCCCACGCGCCACCTCGACCACCACGTGACTCGACAGCGCATTTACCACCGAAACGCCGACGCCGTGCAGGCCGCCGGAGGTTTCATAGGCACCTGAATCGAACTTGCCGCCCGCATGTAGCATCGTCATGATGACTTCAAGCGCCGACTTGTCCTTGAACTTTGGGTGCGGGTCGACGGGCATGCCGCGGCCATTGTCGATGACTGTGAGATAGCCGTCGGCGCCATAACTGACGTCGATCCACGTGGCATGGCCTGCCACCGCCTCGTCCATGGCATTGTCGAGC
>JANLTS010000062.1:0-5409 GCA_031363045.1 Hyphomicrobiales bacterium | reverse complement strand
GTCTAGCAGGCTCGCCGTCACCTTGCGGGTCAGATCGGGCTCGGCGTCATGGCCTTCGAGCAGGCGTTCGGGCTGCGGCTCGATGTGGCTTTCCACCTCGGCATCGCTGCCCAGTTCGCTGCGGATAGCGTCTTCCAGAATGGTCGCCGTATCATGGGCTTCGCCCAGCGGCATCGAACCCTCGACTTCAAGGTCAAAGCTTACTGCCAACTTGCCATCGATCTGTTGCACGGTGAGGTGATGGATCGCGAGGTTTCGATGCGACGCGATCAGCATGACCTTCTGGAACACGCTCTCGCTGTCGAGCGGCACCGGATTGGCGGTGACGGTGATATCGGCATTGGGGAATCGTTTCTGAACCTTCTCGTGGATCGCATCCTTGGTGCGGACGATGTCATCGATGGGCATGGTACGGGCCACTTCGACCACGATCGAGGTGAACATCGTGGCGCCCGCCGGCCGCAAGCGCAGTGACTTTATGGCGAGAACGCCATGAACATCTGAAACCAGGTCCCGGACGATCCCGGTGGCCCCGGCAGGTGCTGTGTCGAGCAACGTGTTGAGGGTGCGCGCTCCCAGCTTCCACCCGGCCAATGCGACGAAGGCGGAAACCGCGAGTGCGGCCAGTGAGTCAGCCCAGGGAATGCCCGCCCACACAGCGGCAAGGCCGCCGAACACCACCATGGAACTCCACATGTCAGACGAGAAGTGCAGCGCATCGGCTTCGAGTGCCTCGCTTGAGGTCTTGTCCGCCACCCGCTTCAGGGCGCGGGCTCGATTGAAATCGATGATGACCGACCCGCCAATGACCGCGAAGGCCCACCAGGTGACTTCGACCAAATGTTCGCCACTGGAAAGCAACCGGCTCACCGCCTCCCAGACGATCCAGGCGGTGGTGAGAAACAACAAGGCGGTTTCGACCAGGGCCGCAACGCTCTCGATTTTCGCGTGGCCGTAATGATGTTCGTCATCGGCTGGCTGGTCGCTCCAGCGGATGGCGAAATATGTGATGATGGTGGCGCCGAAATCGATGAGGCTGTGAATGGCCTCGGACAGGATGCCGAGCGAACCGGTGAGAATTCCCGCCGCGAACTTCGCGGCCGCCAGTATGGCGCTGGCAGCCATTGAGACAAGAGCGACGTTCTGTTTTTCGGAGCCGGACATGAGCGGGTGTGTAGCCGCCCGACTGCTGCTTCTCAAGCCATTCGTCAGCCGCATGTGGCTTGGCAGTTTGCGCGCTTGCGGGGCGCACGCAAAAGGTGCTGGCATTCATCGCAGCAACCATGCCAGCCGAATCTTCAACGCTCGATCTTCCCCTGCCACGCCGCGCCGGGGCCTATACGTTCGCCGCGATCTTCGCGGTGGAATCCTTCGTGCGCGCGCTCAATTCAACCGTCATATCATTGCAGGCCTATGACATTCTGGGAACGGCCCAGAAGGTCAGCGTGCTGTCGACGTCGGTGTCGATCACTGTGCTGGCTTTGACTTTGATGCTGCCGCATGTGCTGGGGCGGATGAAACGGCGCTGGGCCTATACGTTCGGCATCGTCGTGATGATGGCGGCAAGCCTGGCGTTGGCCAGTCACATTCTGGCGGGGCAGGCGGCTGGCGCCCTGCTGCGCAACATCGGCGCGGCGATCATGAATATCAGCTTGTCGCTCTATATTCTCGATCATATCCGTCGCAACGATCTGGCGCGCGCCGAGCCGTTGCGTCTCAGCCTCTCGACGTTCTCGTGGATGACCGGCCCGGCACTGGGTGTCTGGCTCTATGTGAGTTACGGTCCCTGGGGGCCGCAGCTGGTGGCGATTGCCGCCGCTCTCGTGCTGCTGGCGGTCTTCTGGTACCTGCGCTTGTCGGACAATGTGAACGCTTTGCCGCCGGGCAACATCGAAGGCTTCAATGCGCTCCGCAATGTCAGGCGGTTTGCCGAACAGCCGCGATTGCGGTTGGCGTGGCTGATTGCTTTCGGGCGCTCAAGTTTCTGGACAACCTTTTTCATCTATGGGCCGTTGCTGCTGGTCGAAAGCGGATTGAGCAAGAACCTTGGCGGGTTGATGATTTCAGCAAGCCAGGCGGTGCTGCTGACGGCCTGGCTTTCGGGCCGTATTGCCAGGCGGCATGGCGTGCGCAAGGTAATTGCCGGATCGTTTGTGTTGGCCTGTGTCATGTCGCTGGCGGCGGGCGTTGCTGGCACCGCGTCACCTTATGTGGCGATGGGCTGTCTGCTCATGGGATCGGTCGCCGCCTCGGCACTGGATGGCGTCGGTGGCATTCCATTCTTGCGTGCCGTGCGCCACCGCGAACGCCAGCAGATGGCCGCCGTCTATCGTACCTATATTGATTTTTCGGAACTGATCCCGGCCGTGCTGTTTGCCATTGCACTCCTCTGGCTGCCGATCGGCATGGTCTTCGTCATCACCGGGCTGGGACTTGCCATCGTCGGACTGGTGGCGTGGCGCTACCTGCCACATTCGTTGTAAGGCGAGGTGGGCAAAAGTCGGCACGCTGGGCAATTATTGATCATTTGACTTGACGTATTACCCCGATCCGCGTCAACTTCTTGTGGGGGGACGTTGGGGAGGCTATCCGGTGCCGCAAAACATAATTGTTGGCCATAAGCAACTTATGGCGGAGGCCGAAGCGGCTGTGGCCCATGTCAGTGCAACCGATGCCATCACGATGGCGGGGCAGGACGGCGTGGTGATCGTCGATATCCGCGACGTCCGCGAAGTGCAGCGCGAGGGCCGCATTCCGGGCTCCTTCCACGCACCGCGCGGCATGCTGGAGTTCTGGGTCGATCCGGCCAGCCCCTATCACAAGCCGATTTTTGCAGAAGACAAGACCTTCGTTATTCATTGTGCCAGCGGCTGGCGCTCACTCCTTGCCACTGAGGTCCTGCAGCGCATGGGGCTGAAGCCTGTGCTGAACATGCAGGGCGGCTTCGGCGCATGGAAAGAGGCGGGCGGGCCTGTCGAGAAAGTGGAACCCAAGTGAGCAACCTGTATCTGGTCATCGGCAACAAGAACTATTCATCGTGGTCGCTCAGGCCTTGGATGGCGCTGACCATGGCCGGCATCCCGTTCCGCGAAAAAGTAATCCCGCTCGAAACGCCGGAGACCGCCCAGCAGATTGCCGAGCATTCAAAGGCCGGCCGGGTGCCCGTGCTGAATCATGGGCGGCTGGCGATCTGGGAGTCTCTTGCCATCATGGAATACATGGCGGAACTTTTCCCCGAGAAAAACCTTTGGCCAAAGGCGACGTCAGCACGCGCCCTGGCGCGCTCGGTGTCGAATGAAATGCACGCGGGCTTCGGCGCACTGCGCAATGCATGTCCGATGAATCTCCGCCGCCCGAAAAAGCCCGTGCCGATGAGTGCCGCGGCGCTGAAGGACGTGAACCGCATCGAGGATATCTGGCGCGAATGCCGCACCAAGTTTGGCAAGACCGGCAAATTCCTGTTCGGCAAGTTCTCGATTGCCGATGCGATGTATGCCCCCGTGGTGACGCGCTTTGACACCTTCGCCATTCCGGTGGCCGAGGATACGCGCTGCTACATGAACACCGTAATGAACACGCCCGCCTTCCAGTCATGGCGCGAAGCGGCGCTCAAGGAGACGTGGATCGTTCCTTCCGACGAAGTCGACTAGACGAAAAACCGGACCAACTCGTAACCGGCAATCGAGCAGATCAGCAGACCGACACCGATCATCAGGGGTTTGCGTGGCGCCACCTTGAGCAGCCAGCCGGCGAGGAAAGCCGCTGGCACACCGCCAATGACCAAACCGGCAATGGCCGTGAAATGCTCCATGATGCCGTGGGCTTCCTGCCAGAGTCCGAAAACAATCGTCGCTGCGAAAGCCGAAACCACAGCGCAGGTGACGACGAATTCGGCGGCGTTCACCGTGCCGACGACAAAGCGCGGCGAGGCGCCGGCGCCAATCAGGCTCGACGTCACCACCGGTCCCCAGCCGCCGCCACCAATGGCATCGAGGAAGCCACCAACGGTGCCGAGCGGAGCGATGAATTTGCCCGGCACTGTCTTGCTTGCCGGAAACATCATGCCACGCCAGATGATGACAAGTCCCATGATACCGAGATAGCCGAAGACAAACGGACGGATGGAGCCAGCCGCAACATTCACCAGCACCAGTGCACCTAGAATGCCGCCAATGGAGCCGGCGATGCTGAGAATGATGAGAATGCGCCGATCAACATTGCCGTGAAGGATGTGGGATGTGCCTGAGGCGGCGGTCGTAAACAGCTTTGCGGCATGAACGCTGGCCGACGTATGCGCTGGCGGAACGCCCGTCGCCAGCAGCACGGTGGAGGAGATGACGCCGTAACCCATGCCCAGCGCGCCATCGATCAGTTGCGCAAAGAAGCCGACGCCGGCAAAAATCAGGAAGTCGTAAATCCACGTGTCCATACCAGCCCCCAGGTTGCGCCGTCCCGAAGTGCGGCCGATCGTCAAGAATCGTGTGGCTAGTGTGCCAGCTTCGAAGCCTGGGCGATATCCTTGCCGTTATGCGTCCAGTGGATGCCGCATTCGGTTTTTGACAAGCCAGCCCAACGCCCGGCACGCGGATCGGCGACCGAGCCACCAGGCTCAGTGCAGGGTTCGCAACCGATCGAGAAGTAGCCAATCTCGGTCAACGGA
This sequence comes from Hyphomicrobiales bacterium, assembly GCA_031363045.1. Taxonomy (GTDB): domain Bacteria; phylum Pseudomonadota; class Alphaproteobacteria; order Rhizobiales; family Aestuariivirgaceae; genus Aestuariivirga. The sequence goes on along the minus strand of JANLTS010000062.1, from coordinate 749 downwards.
TGGGCGGGAAGGCCGTGCGACGTCATATAGGCCGACAAGTCCAGCGCCGAGAATCCGGCCAGCGGCTCGACCTTCAGGCGGCCATCGGCAATCGACAGGAAGTCCAGCGTGGCACGCGCCGCGCCATGATAGCGCTTGCGGCCTGAAATGGTGACGTCGAACCCCTCCAGCGCCTTCTGCAACGGGATGGTCTTGCGGATATGGCAGCACAGGTCGGCATTGGTTTTCTGCAACGTGCCATCGGGATCCTTCAAGGCGAGATCGGCGGCATCAGGTTCGATGACGCGAACGCCGGTCAGTCCCAGCTTGTCGATCAGCATCGAGCGGTAGGACAGCGTCTCCCAGAAATGCTTGCCGGTATCGAGAAAGATAATGGGCGTCGCCGGATCAACCGCCGCCACCATGTGCAGCAACACCGCAGACTCAGCACCGAACGAGGAGACGACGGCGGCCCGGCCCTTGAAGTCGCTCAAGATCGGCGTCAGCAATTGGCCGCCTTCGAGGCCGGCGTAATTCTCGAATATGCGCTTGTCCACAGCCATTACCCCGCGTGCGGCTGTTCGAGCCAGGGTTCGGCATCGGTGTGGCGCTCGGTCCAGATCTCGGTTTCTTCATTGCGGCGGTAAAGCCCGCGCTGGTAGGCCAGCGACATCAGCTTCGAGGCCTGCTGCCAGGTGGCCAGCGTGAAGCGCTCGCCAATCTCGAACGTATCGAAGCCCACTTGCAACATGAATTGCAGTTGATCCGGC
>JANLTS010000374.1:0-11191 GCA_031363045.1 Hyphomicrobiales bacterium | reverse complement strand
CTCGACGCGCTGTTTCTCACCAACTATGCCAATCTCTGGACAGATCAGACCGGCGTGCCAATACCTTTGTGGTCGCTAGACGTAGAAGAACACTACTACTTGCTTTTTCCCGCTATATTTGTTGGACTTCACAAAAAATTTCAACTGCCGGCCATCGCCGGCATTATGTTAGCGCTGTGCACTGTCGTTCTGGCCGTGCGGTTATACAATGCCGCAGTGCTTCCAGATTTTTCATTGAATTACTATTGGACCCACACGCGCATTGATTCAATTTTGTTTGGTGCATGCCTGGCTGTCTGGAACAACCCAGCTGATGAGAATTCATGGAGACCAAAGCGTTGGCATGCGGCAACTGCAGTTGCCGTACTTGTGTTTACATTCATCATTAGAGATCCGGTTTTTCGCGAGACTGTAAAATATTCAATACAAGGTGCAGCTCTGTTCGTGTTATTCGCATTCCTCTTGCATGATCGCGGGTTGTGGCGAAGCCTGCTGTCAACTTGGTCACTCCAGTGGATGGGGCTGTTGTCCTACACGCTCTATCTCATTCATGTGCCAGCATTGCATTTGGTGCGTCAAAACGCACCTGGTCTTGGAATGTTGGGTACGGGCGTGGTGGGTTTTGCCTTGTCGCTGGGTTTCGCGCTCGCAATGTATTGGTTGATCGAAAGGCCCCTGGCGCGTTTACGAAAGACGTTGCACAGCCGGGTTTCCGGTCAAGAGCTAACGCATCGCGGTTTCAGTTGAGTCAATATTGAGGTGCGGAGAAATGGTTCGGACACCTTCTGTCCAGAAGTGCACGCGGGTGTTGCCGATCCTACTCCACAATTTATCGAGGTCTTTGTGGCCATTGCGCGGGGTTCGGATGACGGCACCTGCCAGCAGTTCCATGACAAGGCCCAGCGCGGCCACCGGCCACGCCGGCGACATAAAACGGATGCTCCGTGGATCGCGAAGATGATCGCCGCCAACACCGCGAAGACCGCTCTGCGAACGAACAGCTGGATTCCACAGCGTTTCATCCAACACTTGCCAAGGTGGCAGGCGTTTCGCAGCGGCAAATGGAACGCCTCTTTGCCGCCGAACTGGGCGAACGGCCGATGGGCCTTTATCTCAAGCTGCGGCTGGAAAAAGCCGAACGCCTCATCACCTATTCCACCATGAGCATGCGCGAGATTGCGCTGGCTTGCGGCTTCTCCTCGCTGCCGCTGTTCTCGCGCAGCTTCCGGGCAAGATACGGCAAGCCGCCCTCGGCGCTGCGGGCTGCATGATGCAACGGACAGGCATCAGCTTGACCTGCAACAATATTGATGCAAGTTCATTCCGGCCGTAAGCACATGATAAAAACCGAACGAAACGCGCTACTTGACGGATGGAGGGGCTTGAGTGTTCTCTCGGTCGTCGCCCTGCATCTGTTTTTCTATCATTGGCCGCGCGACTTTGAGTCACTGGGTGGTCTGGTTGCGGAAGGCCAATGGACCCGTTTGTTATATCAGGTGTCGTTGCGCCCCCTTCAGGAAGCCGGGGCGCTTGGGGTTCCGGTGTTTTTCCTCATCAGCGGCTACATAATCACGACATTGCTGCTGCGCGAGGAGGCTCGGAATGAGGACGTAAGCATCGCGGCTTTCTATGTTCGGCGCATATTTCGCATTGTCCCGGCACTCGCTATCTTTCTGCTGAGTGTGCTCCTGCTCGATGGTTCAGGGGTCCTGGAGTCGGACGGGCTCTCTCATGCGGCATCAGCGGCGTTTGCCTGCAACATCTGGCAGTGCGACTGGTGGCATGCACATTTGTGGAGCCTCGCCGTCGAGGAGCAATTCTATCTCGCCTGGCCAGTGCTGTTCCTGTTATTCTCGAGGCGTCGGATAGAACTGGTCATGGCATTTGTGGTGGCGTTCTTTTTGTTGTCCTTCGTGTTCGAAGTCTACCGTTCGTTCCTTTATATCTCACTCGGCGTTCTGTTTGCCATCGACCGTGAAGGCGGGCACACGCTGAAACTTCCGCCCACCGCCGCCTGGGTCTGTGGCGCAATCCTGATCACCGGATCCTTTGTCCCTGGAACCGCGGTGTTGAATAGCGTGCTGTCGGCGACAAAGCCGTTTTTGCTGGCCGGTCTGTTCTTCGCGTCCTTCGAATCTCGGGTGATGTGTGCGATGCTGGCATTTCCACCCTTGGCGGCAATTGGACGGGCGTCATATGGTCTCTACTTGTGGCAGCAGCTGCTCACCGCACCTCCGGGAAAGCAGCTGATGTTCTCAGGTGACTGGCAGTTACTGTTGTTGCCGCTGATTGTCTTCCTGCTTTATCGCTTCGTCGAGTTACCGTTGATCGGTGTTGGCCGGAGGATTTCGAATCGGCTCCAAGACGTGCCACGGAAGGTAAAGGCCACGGAGTAAGACAAGGTTGCTGCAACCTCGTTGTTTTGCAAGTGTGTAAATATTGGCTGCAATCGAGGTTAACTGATTTCTCATGATCGTCGTTGCGACAATGCTGACTCTGGCGCTCGCCACCGATCCGCCAGCCCCAGAGAACTGGTGCCAAGTCGGCCAAGCGGTGATGATCCCTGACGGCCGCGAAGGCCCCGTCACCGCCGTCAACGGCGACATCTGCCGGGTGCTAGTCTATGGCGAAGCCTATGTCTCGCTGTGGGCTTACTATCTCATCGACCCGGCCTATCCGAGGTATGGGCGGTAGCCGCTGTCGTGAAATCAAAGGATGTCCCGATGAACCGCTTTCGCACCTGTCTCGGCATAGTTTTCCTGCTGCTGGCAACTGTCACTGCGCAAGCTGCCAACCGTCCCTTTCCCTTTCACACGGCCTACACCGCGGGTGTCATTACGCCGGACCACGTCAGCCAGGTGCAGATGGATCAAGCGGTGCGACAGCATTATGCGGCGTGGAAATCGAATTACCTGCGCAACCTGGGTGGTGAATTCTGGGTGAAATATGACGCCACCAACTCCACCGTCTCGGAAGCCCATGGCTATGGCATGGTGCTCACTTCCTATATGGGCGACCGCGCCATTTTCGATTCCATGTTGCGCTATTTCAAAACGCATCCCAGCAAGTTGACGCCGCATCTCATGGCTTGGAAGCAAACGCTGAAGAATGGCAAAATGGCCAATGTCGAAGGTGGCGACTCAGCCACCGATGGCGATCTCGATGTCGCCTACGCGCTGTTGCTGGCGCACAAGCAATGGGGCTCGGCGGGGGCCACCGACTATAGGGCGGAAGCGCTGTTGGTGTTGCACGCCGTGTTGGAGGGCGAGTTCAACAGCGCCACCACCACTCTGAAAGTTGGCGATTGGGCGGCAGGTGCAGACGCAAATCTCACCCGGCCATCGGATTTTATGAGCGGCCACATGCTGGCCTTCGCGCGGGCTGATGCGGCCAATCGCGAGACATGGCTGGCGATCCATACGAAGATCGCGGCAATCGTCAATTTCCAGTTCGCCCATGGCAGCGCCAAGACCGGATTGATGCCGGATTTCATGGTGAAGCAGGGGGCGGATTTTGTGCCGGCCATCGGTACGGTGCTGGAAGGCAAGCACGACGGTGACTTTGCCTACAACGCCTGCCGCACCCCGTGGCGGTTGGCGATGTCGCATATCGTTGAGGCCAACACGGCGATGCTGGCGCCGCTGCGCAAGCAGGCCGCCTGGATCAGGACCATCACTTCAAGCGATCCGTCGCGCATCAAGGCCGGCTATTATGTTCGCAATGGCGTCAACGGAAAATCTTATGTGAATTATTCCGATCTGCCGTTTACCGCGCCCTTCGCCGTGGTGGCGATGTTGGGCGGCACCAAGGGGCAGGGCTGGCTCAACAAGCTGTGGGATTCGATCACTGGCGGCGATTTCGGAATCACCACGGATTACTACGGCGACTCACTCCGGATGCAAGTGCTGCTGACGGTATCGGGGAACTGGTGGAGGCCGTAAGAGAGGTTGATCATAACTAGTCTGATATCAACCACTTATCCGCCCATCTGCCACTGCTTTATGAACTCCATTGGCCATAGCAGCATAACGATATTGAGGGTGAGGTTGTCGCGGATCACGGCGCCTGCCAGCAGTTCCATGCCGAGGCCCAGAGCCACCGTCAGCCACACCGGCAGCCGCGCCGCCAGCAGGAAGCCCAGGATCATCGCCAGCAGGTCGCCGAAGGAATTCACCAGGCTGTCGCCATAATAATCGAGCGAGATGGTCTGGGCGCGATAGCGTTCGATGATGAAGCTGGAATTCTCGAAGATTTCCCAGGCGCCTTCAATGGCCACCGCCAGCGCCAGCCTCATCCCGAAGCTCCAGTTCCGGAACAGCAGCCATAACCCGCCACAAAACAGAAAGCCGTGGATGACATGGCTTAGCGTGTACCAGTCGGTGAGGTGCTGCGAGGTCTCGCTGTGATTATTGAGCCCGAACCACAGCTTGACGCTGCCGCAGGTGCAGAATGGTACCCGGCCCATGAACCACAGCCAAAGCATGATGACGCCAAGCAGCCCGAGCGTGAGGAGGGCGGCATGGCGGGCGGTGGTTTCGGATCGCAGCATCGATCAACCATGCCACAGGCCGTGAAATCCGTCCAACTTGCGCCTTTAACGGCCATTTAAGGCGTACGCGGGCAATGTCGGATGAGAAGTTCTGCCGGTCTGGTGCCCAATGTCATCCGTGGAAGTTGCGAAGCGAAGCGATCGGCTGACGATACATCCCAGGACGGCGATTGCCGTCTTCGCGGCGACGCTGTTCTGCAGCGCGCTGCTGATGTTTCTGATTCAGCCAATGTTTGCGAAAATGGCGCTGCCGCGGCTCGGCGGCACGGCGGCCGTGTGGTCGCTGGCGCTGGTGTTTTTCCAGGGCGTGCTGCTCTTGGGCTATGCCTATGCGCATGTGCTGGTGAAGGCTTGCAGCCTCGCAACCGGGGCGGCCATTCATGGCCTGGTCATGGCGGTGGCGATGGCCAGCCTGCCGATTTCGATTGCGGCCGCATGGGATATGCCGCCGGAAACGGGAGAAGCGCTGTGGCTCATCGGCCTCTTCGCGGTGTCTGTCGGCCTGCCGTTCTTTGCGATTTCAGCCAATGCGCCGCTGCTGCAGGCGTGGTTCTCGAAGACCGGCCATGCCCAGTCGCATGATCCTTACTTCCTCTATGGCGCCAGCAATGCCGGCAGCTTTGCGGCGCTGCTTGCCTATCCGCTGATCGTCGAGCCGTTCCTGAGATTGCAGCCGCAATCCAGTTTGTGGAGTGTCGGCTATATTCTGCTTGTTGCCATGGTCGGCATATGCGGCTTCATGGCCGCCGCAGCCCGTCCGGCGGAAGCCGGAACCAGCAGCCCTGAGGAAGAAATTGCGGCGGTCACCTGGCGGCAGCGGCTCATCTGGGTGGCACTGTCATTCGTACCCTCGGGATTGCTGACCGGCACCACGGCGCATTTGGCCACCGATCTGGTTTCGGCACCCTTCATGTGGGTGCTGCCGCTGGCCATCTACCTCCTGACCTTTGTCATCACCTTCCAGTCGAAGCCGTGGATCAGCCATCAAACGGTGATCGAACGCCTGGGCGTTGTGGTCGCCCCGCTCTGCTTGTTCGCGCTCTCTCCTGCCACGCAGCTTGGGCTGGTGCCGGTGCATCTGATCGTGGTGTTCGCGCTGATGATGGCATGCCATGGCACGTTGGTGGCGTTGCGTCCGGCGGCGGGCCGGCTCACCGAATTCTATCTGCTGATGTCATTGGGCGGTGTGCTGGGCGGCATGTTCGCCAGCCTGGCAGCGCCCATCATGTTCGACAGCGTCATCGAATATCCGCTGCTGATGATCATGGGCTTCGCGGTCATCGGGCTGATCCGCGGCAAGGCGGCTCTGACGCTTAAGTTCTGGTCCATGCTGGTGCTGGTGCCAGCGGCGTTGGGCGTGCTGCTTCTGATCCGCAAATTCGATATCGACGCGCTGCACCTCATCATTCTCGTCTGGCTCCTAATGTCTTTGGCGCTCCTGCTGATGACTTCCGACGAGCCATTGGCCCAGGCGGCGATCCTGGCTTCGGTGATCCTGATTTACCAGTCGGTCAGCAAGGCACCGGCACCCATTGTGCAATCGCGCAGCTTCTACGGTGTGCTGTCGGTCTTTCCGTATTCCGATGGGCGCTACCACGTGCTGACCCACGGCAACACCAAACACGGGTCGCAAGTGATGAAGGATGCCAACGGGTTGCGCCTCACCAGCAACCCGCCGCCGCAATCCTATTATTACGCCAGGGGCCCCTTCGGCTCGCTCATCGGGCATCTGCGTGCGGACGGCAACCGGCTCGAGAATGTTGCCATTGTCGGCCTCGGCACCGGTTCGATGTTGTGCCACGCACTGCCGGGCGAGAACTGGTCGTTTTACGAGATCGACCCGGAAGTGGCGCGCATCGCCCGCGATCCGCAGTATTTTACGTTCCTGCGCGATTGCGGGCCGTCGCGCATCGTCATGGGCGATGGCCGCCTCAAGCTGCAGCAGGAACAGCAAACCAAGTTCGATCTCATCGTGCTCGATGCTTTCTCGTCGGATTCAGTTCCGGCGCATCTGATGACGGTCGAGGCATTGGATTTGTATCTCTCGAGATTGACGCCCGATGGCATGATCGTCTTCCACATTTCCAACCGCTTCATGGAACTGGCCAGCGTCATCGAGGGTGCGGCACGGGCCCGAGGCCTTCCTGCGTACTATAATTCACTCGACACGAAGTACTGGAATCCCGACGCTACCAAACTCGACCTGCGGCCGCATCTGGCGGTCGTGGCGCATTCGCCTGAGGCCTTGCGTGGCTTGACACAGGATCCGGCCTGGCACCGCGCCGCTGCAGAACAAGTATCGCCGGCCTGGACCGACGACTACTCCAATTTCATCGGCGCCATCTGGCGGAAATACGCAGGCCAGGCGGCTTCAAACTGATTCTGCCTGACCGGTCCGGGTTGCAAACGCGCCGGGGCTGTGATCTTTTGACGTGCGGGGGCGCCCTGATGTCATTTCGAGGAGCCAAAAAGTTGACGATATCCATAAAGACCATCGCAACGTTTACGGTATTGACATTCTGTTGCATTCCGATTGGTCAAGCCGACGCCGAGACCCGAGGCATCAACATTCCCCCCGGCAGCATCTTGGTGCAAGGAACAGCGTCCGTTTCATCGTTGGTCAATTTGCCCAACACTGCACTACCAAGCATGTTTGTGTCGTTCGTGCTACCACCTGACTACCAAGCGGACACGACAGTGAAGTTGCAGATCTACGTGCAAGAGGCTTCAGGCGCCTGCGATGCCGTTATCGATGTCGTTTCATCGACTCGCCGCCGCCATGGCTTTGTCGCCACAAACACCGGGGGCGGTGTTCAACCTGCCGGCAACAACCCAGTGGTAAGTTTCAGCGGTTCGGGTATCGTCAAAGCGAAGCTCTACAATATCAAGCAACCAAGCGGCGGAGTCATTAGCGGGATCCTGCCTGGCGACGCCATCACCATTCGCCTTGACCGGTTGGTTGACGATCCTGCCGACAATTGTTCCTCGACGCTGTTCGTGGCGGGTGCCGCAGTCCAGTACGAGAGTGCGCCCTGACGGGACCCGCCGGCCGCATGGCGAATCTCGTTCTAACGGGCCTTTAGCCACTTCAACTCACGCCCCCAGTTCGGGTGCGCGCACGATGGCGCAGCCGTTGATCTGCCAGGTGCCGTCGGGTTGTTGTTCGAATGTGTAGATTGCCATGTAGGTCAGCCCGTCGGGTCCCACCAGCATCACCCGCTGGGTGGGACGGCCCGAGGCGCTGAAGCCTGCTTCACCGAATCTGTAGCTCTGCGGCCGGTAGACCGGCAGATAGCCCTTGCGCACCATGCCCATGAACATTTCGGGGTTGGGGAAGATCTGGCGGATCAGCGGGGCGGCGTAGGAGTAGGCAGTCTCCCCATCATCGGCGCGGAAGGCTTCGATCTGGCCGGTGATGATGCTCTGGAATGAGTTTCTGTCGGCATCGCTCAGGGATTGAGCAGTGGCTTCCTGGCGAAACAGAAACACGGCAAGCAGCAGAATCAGAATGCGGCGCATGCAAGTCCTCCTCGAGATTGCTTCATTTGAGTTGTTTACGTGGTCAAACACCTTCCGGTTTCACGTGTGCGCTGCAACATTATGCTTTCGCTCGCGAATATCTTCTGCCCGGTCCAACTGCCGCACTTGACGATCCTCGAATGGCGGATGAGTATGCGCGCGGCGAAAAGAGAATTCCCCACCGGATACTTGGCTGTCAATCTGCGGCGAAGCGGGTTCCGGGCACCACGGGGGAGGCCAATTGGGAGGACCATCAATGCCTGCAATCACCATGAAAGTGAATGGCCAGGCAGTCTGCGGCGACGTTGAAGGCCGCACACTGCTGGTTGAATTCATCCGCGACAAGCTGGGGCTGACCGGCACGCATGTCGGCTGCGACACCAGCCAGTGCGGCGCCTGCGTTGTCCATGTCGATGGCAAGGCGGTTAAGAGTTGCACGGCGCTGGCCGTGGCCTGCGCTGGTTCGGAGGTCACGACGATCGAGGGCCTCGTCAAGAACGGCAAGCTGCATCCGATGCAGGAAGCCTTCCGCGAGCATCATGGCTTGCAATGCGGTTTCTGCACGCCGGGCATGATCATGGCGTCAGTCGATATCGTCAAGCGCAATGGCAAGAAGCTCAGCGATGACACCATCCGCCATGAGCTCGAAGGCAATATCTGCCGGTGCACCGGTTATCAGAACATCGTCGCCGCCGTTAAGGCCGGCGCGGCCAATATGTAAGGGAGGCTTCATCACATGAGCGAGACCGGAACCGGCATCGGCGCCCGCGTAAGGCGCAAGGAAGACCTGCGCTTCATCACGGGCAAAGGCAATTACACCGACGACATCAACATGCCGCGGCAGACCTGGGCGTATTTCGTGCGCTCACCCCATGCGCATGCCTCGATCAAGGGTATCAACGCCGCCAAGGCGAAAAAGATGCCGGGTGTGGTCGGCATTTTCACTGGCGAAGATATCGCTAATGACAAGTTGGGCGGCTTGATCTGCGGCTGGATGATTCACTCGAAGGACGGCTCGCCGATGAAGGCTGGCCCGCATCCGGTGCTGGCCCAGGGCAAGGTGCGTTACGTCGGCGATCATGTCGCCCTCGTCGTCGCCGAAACCAAGGAACAGGCGAAGGCGGCGGCTGCCGCTGTCAGCGTCACTTACGCGGTGCTGCCGCATGTGGTCGATGTTGCCGACGCCATGAAGTCAAAGGCGCAGATTCACGATGGCGCCTCCGACAACCGCGTCTTCAATTGGTCGATCGGTGACGAAGCCGCCACTGATGCGGCCTTCAAGAACGCCGCGCATGTGACGAAGATCGATCTCGTCAACAACCGCTTGATCCCCAATGCCATGGAGCCGCGCGCCGCAATCGGCTCCTATGACACCGGCACCGAGTCCTACACGCTTTACACCACCAGCCAGAACCCGCATGTGGCCAGGCTGGTGATTTCCGCCTTCCACGGCCTGGCGCCGGAGCACAAGCTCCGCGTCATCGCCCCCGATGTCGGCGGCGGCTTCGGCTCCAAGATCTTCATCTATGCCGAGGAAGTGGCCTGCGTCTGGGCATCGAAACACATCGGCGGCCGCCCCATCAAGTGGACGGCGGAACGCTCCGAAAGCTTCCTCGCTGACGCGCATGGCCGTGACCACGTCACCCATGCCGAACTGGCGACCGATGCCAATGGCATCATCACCGGCTTCAAGGTTCACACCAAGGCGGCGATGGGAGCCTATCTTTCGACCTTCGCCTCCTGCGTGCCGACCTATCTTTATGCGACACTGCTGTCGGGCCAATACAACATCCCGAATATCTATGCCGAGGTCGACGCGATCTACACCAACACGGCACCGGTTGACGCCTATCGTGGTGCTGGCCGTCCGGAAGCCACCTACGTCGTCGAGCGCATCGTCGAAACAGCGGCGCGCGAGTTGAAGCAGGATCCGGCTGAATTCCGCCGCAAGAACTTCGTCACCGCCTTCCCGCATCAAACACCGGTCATCATGTGCTACGACGCGGGCGATTATGGTGCCGCCCTCGACAAGGCGCTGGAGCTTGGCGAATACGCGACCTTCGGTGAACGCAAGGCGGCCTCTGCCAAAAAGGGCAAGTTGCGCGGCATCGGCTTCTCGGCCTATATCGAGGCCTGCGGCATTGCCCCCTCGGCGGCCATCGGCTCGCTCGGCGCTGGTGTGGGTCTGTGGGAATCAGCCGAAGTCCGGGTCAATCCGGTGGGATCGGTCGAAGTCCTCACCGGATCTCACAGCCATGGCCAAGGTCATGAAACCACCTTTGCGCAGTTGGTGTCGGATCGTCTCGGCATCGATATCAACAACGTCTCGATCGTTCATGGCGACACCGACAAGGTGCAATTCGGCATGGGCACCTACGGCTCGCGCTCAGGCGCTGTCGGCATGACCGCCATCTCCAAGGCCCTCGATAAGATCGAGGCCAAGGCGAAGAAGGTTGCCGCCGCCGTCATGGAAGCCTCGGCCGATGACGTTGAGTTCAAGAACGGCACCTTCACGGTGAAGGGCACCGACAAGAAGATGGCATTCGGCGAAGTGGCATTGTCGGCCTATGTGGCCCACAAGTTCAACTCCGCCGAAATCGAGCCGGGCCTCAAGGAAGGGGCCTTCCACGATCCGTCGAACTTCGTGTTCCCGGCGGGCGTGCACATCTGCGAGGTCGAGGTCGATGCCGATACCGGCGTTACCGAGGTCGTCAGCTATACGGCTGTCGATGACTTCGGCAACATCATCAACCCGATGATCGTCGAAGGCCAGGTGCATGGTGGCATCGTCCAGGGCATCGGCCAGGCACTGGCAGAAGGCTGCGTCTATGACAAGCAGTCGGGCCAACTCTTGACCGGCTCCTACATGGACTATCAGATGCCGCGCGCTGCGGATGTTCCCAACTTCAAGCTGGCCTTCACCTGCACGCCTTGCCCGAGCAATCCGCTGGGCATGAAGGGCTGCGGCGAGGCCGGCGCCATCGCCTCTCCGGCGGCGGTGATGACGGCGCTGACAGACGCCCTGGGTGTCCGCGACGTCGCCATGCCAGCGACGGCACAGCCGGTGTGGAAAGCCATGCAACCCATGAAGAAGGCTGCGGAATAAGCGCGGGGGAGGAGATC
>JANLTS010000050.1:0-5638 GCA_031363045.1 Hyphomicrobiales bacterium | reverse complement strand
ATCTCCTCGGTCTCGGCCGCTGGATCAACAAGTTCGAATACATCAACTTCTTCGACAGTTTCGACGGTTCGCACCCGAAAATCTCCGTGCCGCGCGAACACGGGCCGCACGAATTCCGGTCGATTGAGGATGTGAACAATTATCTCCTCCGCCACAAGGAAGTCCGCGCCCGTCTGAAGGACCGTGGACCAGGTTACCTTCTGCTCGTCATGTTCGACGAGGAAACCGAAGCGCTGGCCCGCGAACTTGGCCAGAAGATCGCTTTGCCGCCCTCCAAATTGCGCAAGCACATCGATTCCAAGATCACCACCACCAAACTCGGAAATGCCGCCGGCATCCAAAGCGCGCCCAATACCATGGGCCGCGCCAAATCCTTCCGGGAACTGATGAAATTGGCGACAGCCGCGCGTCTCGGTAGTGATCTGGTGGTTCAAACACCTTATGGCGACAGTGGGCGCACCACCTTCTTCATCAAATCGGAGGCCAACTGGAACAAGAACGAGGGCGATCTCGTCAAAGAGCAACTGAAGATCATGCGCCGCATCAACCATCTTCCGGGAACGGTGGAAGCGGTGGCGACAAAACATGGAACGCTCGTCGGCCCCTTGCAGACCGACATCACCGGTTTCGCCGAGGTAACGCCCTATAAAGGAGGTTGGTGCGGCAACGACGTTTTCACCGGCGGTCTCGAGAAGGAACGCAAGGCCGTCACCAGGATGGCGCAAAAGCTCGGCGATCAGCTTTACAAGGCAGGTTACAAAGGCGCCTTCTGTATGGACTTCCTGATTGATACCGATACTGGCAAAGTCTATCTGGGCGAGATCAACCCGCGCATCTCGGGCGCCTCGCCGATGACCAATCTCATCACCTCCACATATGGCGGCTGCCCGGTTTATATGTTCCACATGCTCGAATTCATGGGCGTGGACTGGGACATCGAACTGTCGAAAGTCCAGCAGCGCTGGGCGGAATTCGACAACTGGAGTCAGTTGATCTTGAAGTATCCTATCGACAAGGTGGAGATGATCACCAAGGCGCCGTCGTCTGGCATTTGGCGCATGGGCAAGGATGGCAACATTTCGCTCGTCCGCAAATCCATCGACTGGTTCCTGGTGTCGGACGAAGACGAAGCATTCTATCTCCGCGTCTACACAGCTGGCGACTACCGTTACCACGGCGCCGATATGGGAATCCTGGTATCGCGCGGACGGTTCCAGTCCGATGACCGCAATCTCCTGCCGCGCGCCAAGCAGTGGGTCGAAGCGATCAACCGCCAGTTCGAAGGCGTGCCGGTGTCCGGCAGCGCCGCTCCGCTACCGCCCCCCATGCATGACTCCGCCAAGATGTTTTGAGGCACTGATGACCAAGCTCGCCGACTACATGACTGCCACAACTGCCCTGCCCGCCGATGGACTTCTGGTTGGCCGCGTTTGGAACCCGTCCGTGGACGGACCATGCATCGTCCGCCGCGATGGCGGCAATTTGATCGACATCACCGCCACCTTTCCGACGATGCGCGATCTTTGCGAGGCCGATGACCCGGCAAGCGCTGCCGGTGCCGTGACCGGCAGGAGTCTCGGTACGATCGATGCGATCTTGGCCAACACCCCACCTGAAACTCGCGATGTCTCAAAACCTTGGCTCCTGGCGCCTGTCGATTTGCAAGCATTGAAAGCCTGCGGCGTCACCTTCGCAACTTCCATGCTTGAACGCGTTATCGAGGAACGCGCCCGCGGTAATCCCGAGGCAGCCGCCGAAATCCGCAAGACAATTGGTAGCCTGATTGGCAGCGATCTGTCGAAACTCCGCGCCGGTTCGCCGCAAGCCATGGAACTGAAGCAGGTGCTGATGGAAAAGGGCGCTTGGTCGCAATATCTTGAAGTCGGCATCGGGCCGGATGCCGAGATCTTCACCAAGAGCCAAGTCTTGTCCTCGGTCGGCCACGGCATGGAGGCTGGCCTCAATCCTGTCTCCACCTGGAATAACCCAGAGCCGGAAGTCGTTCTTGTTGTCGCCTCCACGGGAAAGATCGTCGGCGCCATGCTCGGCAATGACGTCAACCTGCGCGATGTCGAAGGCCGCTCGGCACTGCTGCTCGGCAAGGCCAAGGACAACAATGCGTCATGTGCCATAGGACCAATGATCCGCCTGTTCGATTCGAGCTTCAGCCTCGATATCGTCCGCAACATGCAACTGGCGCTCCGGGTCGAGGGCGAGGACGGCTATGTGCTGAACGGCGCTTCCAACATGTCGAAGATCAGCCGTGACCCCGCTGAACTCGCGAGACAAATGCTGAACCAGCATCATCAGTATCCGGACGGTGCCGTTCTCTACCTCGGCACCCTCTTCGCGCCGATTGAAGATCGCGATGCCCCAGGCAAGGGCTTCACCCACAAGATGGGCGACATCGTCACCGTCTCGTCGCCAGAACTTGGCGCCCTCACCAATCGCATGACGTCGACCGACAAGGCAGCTCCCTGGACTTGGGGAACCAGCCACCTGATGCGAAACCTCGCCAAGCGTGGTCTACTCTGACTGCAGTTTCCCACGCAAACACGGCGAGTAGACTTACTTCACAAAACTCCGCCTCACCGGCAGCGTCTGAACATTCGAAGGACCCGGTCCGTCACCCCGGCGCGGTGTCGCCACGGGGCCGAGCGAATCGAGATAGGTCCGGTCGAAGCCTTTTTGGTAGACCGGGAAGTCTGCCGGCCGGTCGCGGAAACTCTTGGCCATTTGGCCCAAGCCCCGGATGCCGCGTTCGCGCGAGCGGCGCACTTGCTCGAAATCGATCTCAACTGGAATGATCTGCTCGGTGGCATCCGCCTGATGCAGCTTGCGGCCATTGGGATCGAACACTGCCGACTGGCCATTGCCACCAGCCCCCAATCCGTTGATGTCGAACACATAGGTCTGCATCATCGCACTGGTGGCGTGCGCCACCGCCAGATCGATGTCACGGTCGATCGTATGCGTCATTACTGGATGCAGGATCACTTCGGCGCCCATCGCTGAAAGCGTGCGCGATGTCTCGGGGAACCAGAGATCATAGCAGTTGAGAATGCCGAAACGTCCCGCCCCCTCGATATCCCAAACGAAGAAGTCCTGGCCCGGCGTGATGCCCTGTTCCAGCGGCGTGAACGGGAACATCTTGGAATAGCGCCCGATCACCTCGCCATCTGGATTGATAATTGATGTGGTGTTATAGATCGCCCCATCGCGGCGCTCATACATCGAGCCATTGACCAGCCAGATCTTATGGTGGCGGGCCATCGTCTGGAACTCTTCCTCGGCTGCTCCCGGCAGCGGTTGGGCATGCTGCAGCATCGGCCCATAAACGGCGAGTTCTGAAAACATCACCATCTGCACCCAGGGGTACAGATGCATGGTCAGGTCGATCCGCTGCCGCATCGTGTCCACGTTCGCCCCGTGGCCGAGGTACATCTGGATCCCGGCAATGGCAAATGGCGTCATTCTCTGGCCTTTCCTTTGAGGCAAGAATCTTGCCTCGGATGGATGAATTTACCCCGATATGGTGCCGAATTGCAAATCTACGCCATGTAATCGTCAAGGAATGCCTAAATAGCAGTCACGGAAGACAGTTTCCCGATCTTGTGACATATGATGATCGCAACCTCCCGGAGTTGCCCCATGAACGTCCATTCGCTCCTAAACCCCATTGCCGAACTCGCCACAAACGTCGCCGTGCCGTTCGAGCAGGCCCGCGCCATGCCGAAAAGCGTCTATACTTCGGAGACTTTCCTGGCTGCCGAGTTGGAACACATTTTCGGCAAGGAATGGTATTGCGTGGGGCGAGCTTCTAGCCTCGGCAAGCCGGGCGACTACATTACCTTCGAACTTGCCAACCAGCCGCTGATGGTCGTGCGTGGGCTTGACGGCGTGCTGCGCTGCCAATCCAACGTTTGCTTGCACCGCATGTCAACGCTGCTCGAAGGCCGCGGCAACCGGCGCATCATCACTTGCCCCTATCACGGCTGGTCCTATGAGACCGACGGCAAGCTCCGTGGCGCCCCCGCCATGAGCGGCAACGAAGGCTTCTGCAAGGAGAACTACCGCCTGCCGCAGGTCAAATGCGAAGTCTGGCTCGGCTGGGTTCTGGTATCACTGAACGCCGATGCGAGGCCGGTGGTTGAACACTTCGCCGATGTCGAGGCGTTGATCCAGGCTTATGACATGGAGAACTACACTGAGTGGTTCAACGAAAGCTTCGTCTGGGCTACCAACTGGAAAGTGCTGGCCGAAAATTTCATGGAAAGTTACCACCTCCCAGTTTGTCATGCCGGCACCATTGGCGGCTTGTCGAAACTCGACGAGATGATCTGCCCGCCAAGCCCACCGCATTTCAACTGGCATACGATCCTCAAGGACGACACGCTCAAGATCGCGTTGGCCCACCCCAGCAACACCCGCATGCAGGGCGACTTGCGCCGCACGACATTCTTACTGGCATTGTATCCGAGCCTGCTGATCACGCTCACCCCCGGCTATTTCTGGTATCTCTCGCTGCACCCCAAGGGCACCGGCCACGTCCACGTCACCTTCGGTGGCGGCATGTCGAAGGACTTCGTCGACGATGCCGACGCACCCAAGCACTTCGAACAACTGAAAACCCTGCTCGACAAGGTCAACGTCGAAGACAAAGGCTGCACCGAGCGGGTTTACAAGGGTCTGTGTTCGGAGATGGCAAAGCCCGGCCACCTCAGCCACTTAGAACGCCCCAACTACGATTTCGCGACGTATTTATCCCGGATGACGAACCCCTAACGACCTCCCACCGCATGAGGGGGAGGAGGCAATGACCTAAGCGATGCTTGGAATTGTGGGGGGGCACCCGGACATCGCCAATCGTTCTACATATCCAGTACCTTGTCGGGATTCACCCGCCTCTGCTAGGCTTCCCGAGGGGCAGCGCACTTATACTGCGTGGACGTGCAGTCAGAACCTTGCACCGGAGCACCCGCCATGGCCACCCTTTCCGTCACCGTTACACGCGACTATAGCGCCGATACGCTGGACGGCATCGACCTCATCGATTTCGACAACCCGCTGTTGACGCTCGCGGTCGCGACTTTCCTCGTCTCCCAATTTGACGGCGCGCAGATTGAATTCGGCGCGGAAATCCGCGGCAGCGCAGGTAAAAATGGCATCGTACTGATCGGCCAATACGTCGATGCCAACGAGTTTTTCATCACCAACTGGGGCTCTGGCGACAGCCTCACGCTGCAAGGAACGGGTGTGTCTGATTATCTCGCCGGATCGCCGCTAAACGAAACCCTCAATGGTGGCGGCGGAAACGATACATTGGTTGGCGGCAGCGGCTCTGACTCGCTCAATGGTTTTGACACGTTCAATGGCGGGGCGGGCAATGACAGCATCGAAGCCGAATACGACCTCGAGGGCGACGTGATCGATGGCGGCACCGGTAACGATACTCTGCACTACCAATCCATCAGTGGTTCGTACGACCTGAGCATCGACATTTCTGATGGCGGTGGCGGCCGCGACATTGGCAATGGAACCACCCTCAGTAACATCGAAGTCGCGGAGATCATCTTCTTCAGCAATGGAACGGTGGATTTTACTGGCGGCGGTGGCGCCGACGCCGTGGTGAGCGGCT
>JANLTS010000038.1:0-2660 GCA_031363045.1 Hyphomicrobiales bacterium | reverse complement strand
AACGCATCGACATTCCGACGGGGCAAGTCGAGAACATCGGGCCCCCGATCGACGACGTTTCGCCGCACTCGCTCGTGATCCACAGCATTCCGGAGCGCTTTCTCTGGTCGCAAACGAGCGGTCCGGGTACGGCGACCATTTCCGATCCCAAGGCGCTGGCTCCGACCGTGAGCTTCGATCAGCCCGGCACCTACGAACTCGCGCTGACGGCGTTCGCCCTCTCGGGTCCGGTGGTCGACACGGTCACCATCAACGTCGATCCCGCTTCACCCTGAGCCACGTTAATCTTGGATTAACGCAAGAAAATCGGGCCTTATGTGGTTGCCCGATCACTAACGGGCAGCGTCAACAGAGTATGAGGGCCACCAGATGACACGCATGTTCAAATCTCTCCTCGGCACCAAGCGCAACGAGCCTTCGGCCGAGGAAGTCGAAGCCATGGAGCGTGCCACCTTCCTGCTCCGCCGCCGCGTCGAACGTATGATGGACTACAAGCTCGTCGCCTGATTTTTTTGAACTTTGTTCTTTCCTGTTGCAGCACCGCAACTCGACATAGAGGTTGGGGGGATGAGGCGCTAAAGCCTCTCCCCATCGATCTCTCCAGCACCTTCAGACATATCTCTCGCGCGGCAATGATCATGCCTTCGATCCGCATGCCCGCCCGCCCCAGTTCCCTCGCAGATTTTTTTGTGATATTTCGGCTCCCGCCACTGGGCTTGGCACATCGGGCATCTGATCGCTGGATGAATGGGAGCTGACGAGCCGGTACAGACAATTCTCATTTGACAGTGATCAAGATGCGGACTGCTCGCAGGGGAGAACCGCACCATGGCTTTCGAGATTGTTGAACTCACCGATGCCGCTGATGGTTTTGTCGGCACCGGCGCGGATGAGCAGGTCTTTGGCTTCAAAGGCAATGATCTGATTTTTGGTGGCGGTGGCAATGACTGGCTGATCGGCGATGTGGGCAATGACACGCTGGCCGGCGGTGAAGGCGTTGACATTCTCACCGGCGGCTCGGGCAACGATACCGCGTTTTACGGCTTTTACGGTTCAGGCGTCGTTGCCAGCCTGACACGCGGCAACGGCTACACCATCGCGCTTGGCCTTGCCGCCGACAAAGACATTTTCATTGGCATCGAAAACCTTTCTGGCTCCAACTTCGGCGACGCGCTCGAAGGTGATGCTGGAGTGAACATCATCAACGGCGGCGGCGGCAACGACAGCCTCTATGGCCAGGGCGGGATTGACACCATCCGTGGCGGTTCAGGCAATGACCGGCTCGAAGGCGGCGCGGGCAGTGACAAGTTGGATGGCGGTGACGGTTGGGACGCGGCCATCTACCGACTGGCCAGCAGCGGTGTCGGTGTGAATCTGACCACGGGCGGGACCCGAGGCGATGCCGTAGGCGATAGTTATATCAACATCGATGTTATTGAAGGTTCCGAGTTCGGCGACACGCTCACTGGTAATGGTGAGAACAACACGTTTTATGGTCACGGTGGCAACGACGTGATCAATGGTGGCGATGGCTCCGACGCGCTTTGGGGAGGAACCGGCAACGACACACTGACTGGCGGGCCGGGCTCGAACGCAGATGTGCTGGAAGGCGGCGCCGGCGCCGACATCCTGAGCGATGGCTTCGCGGGTTATACTAAAGCGACCAGTGGCGTCGTGTTGAGCCTCGCCACTGGCGGCACTGGTGGCGACGCGCTAGGTGATAGTTTCTCGCTAATCGCCGGTGTTCACGGATCGTTGTTCTCCGATTTCATCAGGGGCGACAGCAATAGCAACCACCTCTATGGCGATGCTGGGAACGATACGCTGAATGGCGAAGGTGGCAATGACACTTTGGTCGGCGTCAGCGGCAGCGACACGTTGATTGGCGGCAACGGTGAAGATTTACTCGTAGGAGGCAGCGGCGCTGACATTCTCGATGGCGGCGCCGGAATCGACACGATCGGTTTCAACATTACCGGTGACGGAGTCCTGATCGACCTTGCCACCGGAATGGCTTCTGGCGGCCATGCCAACGGTGATGTGCTGATCGGTATCGAGAATGTTCGTGGCTATCTGTTTGACGATCAGCTGACCGGCGATGACGGCAGCAACGCACTCTATGGCGACCAAGGCAATGATGCGCTCAAAGGCGGTGGCGGCGCCGACAAGCTCTATGGGGAAAGCGGCGCCGATATCATCATGGGCGGCGGTGGCAACGATGAAATTTGGGGCAATGGCATCGATGATCGTTATGGCGTCGACAATGAAAATGCCGACACTTTGACAGGTGGCAATGGGGCCGACACTTTCAAATTCATTCTGGAAGAGAGGGTCGCCCTGGACAAAATCGACGTCATTACCGATTTTACACTTGGCGTTGACCTCGTGGACCTGAGCGCCATGGATTCCAACCGCAACACCAACCCCGACAACACCTTCAATTTTATTGGAACTGCGGCCTTCACCGGCAGCGCCGGTCAATTGCGCTATGCAGTCACTGGTTCCGATACGTTTATCGAAGGCGACTACACAGGCGACGGCACTGCAGATTTACGCATACAGCTATCGGATTTCACTGGCGCCCTTGCAGCTTCCGATTTCATCCTCTGAGTTTCGCCGAAATCCGTTGAGATTCGATGGTTCAACGGCTAAAGCGCTGG
>JANLTS010000686.1:0-7050 GCA_031363045.1 Hyphomicrobiales bacterium | reverse complement strand
GGTTCAAAACAATTGACTCCGAGCTGTATGGCCAACGTCAACGCTTTGCTGGTGGAAGCAGAGTCGTCAGAAGGCTGAGAAGGCTTGCAGGCCTCAATCCCGATGAGACATCGTCGCCCGCCGTCGAGCCTGTCCACTTTCGAACGCCGAGGTATTTTCTGCTCAGGGCCACCAAGCAGTAGATATGGCATGCGGCGGCCAGATTTGGGTGACATCAAACAGCCGCTTTATGAGTGAGCGATCGTTGGTTGCATTGGTTTGTGATGTGCTTAGTTGTCATAGGACCTTGGAGAAAGTTCGAATAGGGCAGTGCCCTATCCAGTGGACAGGGGTGATAAGTGACTTGTTCCGGCTTGTCCGCTCGGAGAACTTCCGAAAAAAACATGGCGATAAGCCTCTCGTGAACTCTTTGCCCAAATGAACCTCAACATCAAAAATGTTCTGAACCGTTCCTTAATTCGAGCTTCCATGTGGACTGCCGCGGGGTTTGTCAGCAGTCAATTCCTTCGTCTCCTAAGCAATCTCATACTGACGCGCTTGGTTCAGCCCGAAGCTTTCGGCCTAATGGCCATTGTCACAGTTGTCATCGTTGGCGTTGAAATGATGACGGATCTCGGGATCAACATATCCATTGTCCAAAATCGGCGCGGCGACGACAACATATTTGTCAACACGGCCTATACGCTCAAGATTATCCGGGGTTGCATCATGGCGGCCATCGTTGCTGGCCTGGCGCTTCCGCTTGCGGCGTTTTACAACCAACCGGAGCTGGCTTCTCTGCTGCCCGCCATTGCGCTAATCGTGTTGATTTCGGGGTTTGGTTCAAATGCGCTCGCTGTGGCATCACGCCGGCTGTGGCTCGGCCGGGCTACCGCTATCACCATGGCCGCGCAACTGGCCTCGACTGTTGTGGCCGCCGTTTGCGCATTGATATGGCCGAATGTCTGGGCACTGGTCGCCGGATATGCCGCCAGCACGCTGTCTTTAACAGTCTTGAGCCATGCCGCGTTTCCGATGTTCAAAAGCAGGTTGGGCTGGAGCAGTGACGCGGCTTGGGAAATTGTAGGCTTCGGAAAGTGGATTTTCCTCACGAGCATCCTCGTTTTTGCTGCAGGTCAAGTCGATAGAATTGTACTCGCGAGGATCGTTCCGCTCGGCGAGCTAGGCCTTTACTCAATCGCCTTCATGTGGGCGCAGTTGCCAGCGACTGCGGCACAGACATGGTTCGGACGGATGACACTTCCCTTGGCTTCCAAGGAATTCCAATCCATGAAACCTGATGTTCGCCGGATGAAGCGGCACAGACGGTACTTTCTCATGGTTGCCGTTGCCATGATCGTCATTCTTGGCGTTGCATTCGACACAGTGTTTCACATTCTCTACACACCTGATTATTGGCCAGCCACAACCTTCTTCCGTGTCTTACTCGCAGGCTCCATGGTACGAATTCTTGATGAGTCCTATCGTGCGTTCAATCTCGCCTCTGGCACACCGCACTATACAGTTATTGGGAGCATAATCACAGTCACGATCTTCTTCGCCACAGTTGGCTATTTCTTCAGTCTATTTGGCACACTGGGAGTGGCGCTCTCGTACTCCGTCAGTCAGGTGGGCACTTTTGTTGTCAGTGCCGCGGGAGCCCATCGCAAGGGCGTCAGCGACCCTGGATTTGACATCGCCGTTATCGGCATTCTTGTTGTATCGACCGTGGTGAGTTTCCAGCTATGAACAAACACGTGAAATGTGAATGCTGCGCGTGCGGTTAGTTTCAATTGCCGCTGGCGGTTCAAAGGGGCTTCTCCCCGGTCGGTGACGGCGCCGTGTGCAATGGAGTGTCGGGAAATCGTTTTGACAGTGCGAGTCCCATCGCTCCGACGACTGCCGAGAAATACTGCGCGGTGCCGGTTATAAATATCCACTCAAACCAGCAGTGCACAACCAATACGGCAAAGGCAACAAAAATGCCCAACAAGACTGCGCCTCGATCGTTTGTTACTTCGCGAACGGCACCCTTGAGGCAAGATACAATCACGATGGCCAGGCCCCATAGAAAAGCCACAAGACCGACGACGTTCAATTCAGCCAAAATCAGCAGATATGCATTATGAACGTGTCCGGACAAGCTGCTGTATATCGGCGCCACGCCAGCATCCGCGTAAAATCCCTCGGCATTTGCCGCGACAACAAACGTATTGGCTCCTACTCCCAACCGATAGGCCGCCGACATCGCCAGGGCAGCTGAAACATACGCAGCCCGCTCATCATACTCGTCGGAAAGCGGAGCGTCTCCGAAGCGGGTCTCCAGTGAGTTGAGTGCCAGAGGGACGGCAATTGCACCTGATACCAGGAATGCTATCAACATTCCAAATTTCCGGGCATTTGGATGAAGATATATCGACATGAGCAGTACCGCGGTCACACCTAATCCAGACAATCCAATCGTGGCGCGTGAGGCCGTGAGAATTACAATCATGACCCCCGATAGAACAACGGATTTCTCCCAGAATGTGGTCTGGCGGGAGAGAATGATCGACGCATACGGGAGAATGACAATATATGTCACCATGCCAAGCATGTTTTGGTGACCGAATGTCCCGGTTGACTGAACGACGCCCGTTGTAATTTTCAGCCACAGGACGACGGTGGCCTCGACGCAGAGGCCAATTCCGAGTCCGAGCAACAAATATTCGGCGACTTTCCCGTCACTCGAGCAGCCTCTCCAGACGATATATGTCAAGAATGCAAGGCGAATGCATTGCCACAAGTAGAAACTACTGGCGATCGGCAAATGCGAGATCGCAACGGAGAATGATACCGCGAGAAGATAGACGGTGGCTTGTGCCTTTAACGGAAACTTCAAACTCACTTGGTCCGGCTGGACCGGCTTTCTCTGCGCGAGGAAAAGTGCAAATGCCAGTAAGTCGAGAATGGTTATCTCAAACCCCTTCACATGGCCGTTCCACTCTGGCCATGCATAGACCGACATCGCGAAGTAAGATGAGAACGTCACGCCAAAACAAGAAAAGCCAAGCAGTATCCACACGGCCCGATACCATTTGCTGCTGTCTCGAATTTTTCCGCTAAGCGGAGACAGGCAAAGGATAGCCGGAATCAGGAAGAGGAACTTCATTGCGAGCCTTCTGCAAGCGCTCAAGACAGTGCCAAGGCGCACACGCCGATTTCCGCGTTCAACGTCCAAACTCCGGTACGCTGCAAGCGGGTTGAGACATCCACTACCGCTATGGGCCTTGATAGACAAGCAACAACTGAACTGGGCGCCACAGGGCCGGCACCTGATCGACATGGACGCAGGTAATGTAGGGAGCTTTTGGAGGCCGGTGTGTAGGAACGGCGGTATCCAAGCCTGATTGCTTTGGTATTTTTTCTGGGTTAGAACCACGGGCGTTTGGCGGTTTGGGGGGTGCAGGGTTAACAAGTATGCGTGTGCTGTTCGCCCTTCCGGGGTTTCATAAGGTCGAAAGAGGGGCCGAGACCGCACTCCTCGCGGTGGCAAGTGAGTTGGCAACACGGGGCGTCAATGTCACCGTTTTCGGCTCCGGGAACGCGCGGGTAGGGAGCGCCTATGATTTCCGTCACGTCGGAGCCATTCCCAGAACCTGCTTTCAGCGTTATCCGTCAATGCCGGCCCTTCGCAATGAAACATCTTATGAAGATCTGACATTTGCATTGACGCTGGCGGCCCATTTCAGGCCAGGCCAATTTGACCTCACGGTCACGTGTAACTACCCGCACACGAATTGGATGTTGAGGCGGCCCGTGCCATTTCGGCGCCGGCCGCAACACATCTTCGTCACGCAGAATGGCGATTGGCCGGCGGTATCGAATGAAAGCGAGTTCAGGTATTTTGGATGTGACGGCCTGGTTTGTACCAATCCGGAATACTTTGAACGGAATAAGAACGTATGGAACTCAGCCCTGATTCCCAATGGAGTTGACACCCACCGCTTCTGTCCCGGCCCTTCGATCCGCGGCAAACTCAATATTCCGGCAGGTACAAAGACCATTCTAATGGTGAGCGCTCTGGTGGAAAGTAAAAGAGTGATGCAAGGGATAACGGCAGCAGCCGGTTTAGAACACGCGCATCTCATCATCGCGGGTTCAGGCCCTCTACGCGACGCCGTGCACGAACACGCAAAGCATCTCATGCCAGGCCGCTTCACTCAACTCACGTTGCCGGCCGAAGAGATGCCCGCACTCTACAACTCGGCCGATGCCCTGATGCACCTCTCCATTGAGGAATCCTTTGGCAACATCTTTGTCGAGGCCATGGCAACCGGTATTCCGATTGTCGCCCACGACAGTTCCCGGGTACGTTGGATTGTCGGAGATGATGAATACCTTGTAGACAGCTTGGATCTCAGTGCAGTCACCGTGGCACTTGCCAAAGCTGTGCAGGCCAAACGCCGGCCGGATCATCTGATTGCCGCAAAGACCGACCGCTTCAAATGGAAGACCATCGGTGCGGACTATCATCGGTTTTTTAACGAGGTTCTATCGACGGCGGGCTCGGTGGCCCGATGAGAATAGGATACTTCACAAACCATTATCCCTACGTGAGTCACACCTTCATACGTAGAGAAATTCTGGCACTTGAGGGTTTCGGCGTGAGCGTGAACCGTTATGCCATCCGTTGCGACCGCGACGCGATTGCCGATCCCGTCGATTTGCGGGAGTTCGAAGTTACTCAATACTTGTCGAATATATCGATGCTGGCGGTACTGCTGCAGGTTTTCCGCTATGCAATCAAGTCTCCTCTGATGGCGGTGAGTGCTCTTCGTACCGCTCTGGGAATGGGATTGAAGTCTGATGTTGGTGTGATCCGGCACATTGTCTATTTCTGCGAGGCGGTCGCGCTCGTGAACATGTGCAAGCGAGATGGCGTGGAGCATCTTCATGTCCACTTTGGAACCAACCCTGCGGCCATCGCTTTGTTGGTAACTAAGCTGTCTACAATTACTTTTAGCGTCACGATCCACGGGTACGAGGAATTCTACCGTTCTGCCTATTTGTCGCTGCGCGAGAAGATGACGGCGGCGTCTTTTGTTGCGTCCGTCAGCTGGTATGGTTCGGGTCAGCTGATGCGTGTCGCGCCGCCACTGCTTTGGGACAAGATAAAGATCGTTCATTGCGGTCTGGACGAGAAGTTCCTTGGGGCGGGGGAGTGTCCGCCGCCTACCGGCCGGCAATTCTGCAGTATCGGAAGACTGTGCGCTGAGAAAGCACAACTGATCATGGTGGAAGCTATGGCGCTGCTTCGTGACCGCGGAGTTGATTGCCATCTGGTACTGGTCGGAGATGGGCCGATGCGTGGCGACATCGAGGTTCGAATTGCGCAGTTGGCCCTGGGAAATCAAATCAGTCTGGCGGGCTGGGCATCTGGCGATGAAGTCAAGGCGGCGATCCTGAATTCACGGGCCCTCCTGATGCCGAGTTTCGTAGAGAACCTCCCGGTGGGTATCATGGAGAGCCTGGCACTGGGACGCCCCGTTATTTCGACCTTTACCGGCGGAATACCTGAGCTCATCTTTCCGGAAAAAAATGGCTGGCTCATCCCAGCCGGAAACAAACATGCACTGGCCGGCGCAATGGCAGCGGCGCTTGAGATCAGCGACGCCGGATTGCGCGAGATGGCAGAAGTCTGTAGACAGAGCGTTCGCGAAAACCATGATGTGCGGATAGAAGCAAGAAAAATGATCCAGCTCTTCGGCCAATTGGAAACGGCATGTTCCCAGTCGAAGTCATAGTCTCCGTTCTTGCCGCTGTCGTGGCCACACCATCTGCTCTGTTGCTTGTCGAGTGCGTAGCTGCGGTCTGGCATAAAAGATATGGGAGCGGACGGACGGAGGACTTTCGGGGCATTTCTGTTCCGACTGTGGCCTATCTGGTACCTGCTCACAACGAAGGCGATAATCTCAGGCCAACGCTAAGCGACATCACGCGTGACTTGCGGCCCGGCCACAGGCTGATTGTCGTGGCGGACAATTGCACGGACAATACGGCTGAGGTCGCCGCGGAGTTTGGTGCTGAAGTCCTCAACCGCAGGGACGACACCCGCTGGGGCAAGGGTTACGCGTTGCAGCACGGTTTCGATTATTTGATGGCGCGGCCGCCACAAGTTGTGATTGTCATTGATGCTGATTGCCGGGTTGAGCCGGAGTTTGGTCATACCATCGCTGCGGCAGCTATGACTTCTGGCCGTCCTGTGCAGGGAAAAGACCTGATGAAAGCTCGATCCGGTGGCCCGGCCATGCAGTCAGTTGCGGAGTTTGCCTGGATAATCAAGAACGAAGTGAGGCCGCTGGGCTTGGCGGCAATTGGAATGCCGTGCCAACTGGCGGGTACCGGAATGGCAATTCCCTGGGAGGCTTTGAAGCAGATCGACCTCGGCAGCGGTGCACTGGCGGAAGACTTGAAACTGGGCACCGATTTGGCTCTGGCCGGCTTCCTGACGATGTATTCGCCAAACACAGTTATTACCAGTACGTTTCCCTCCACCGAGCAGGCTCTCATGCGGCAGCGGCAACGCTGGGAGATTGGAAGTCTCGCGGTTCTCTTTCGCTATGCGCTTCCCGCCCTCGCCAATGCGTTTCGGCAGCGTAACCTAAAGCTTATGGTCCTCGCCCTTGATCTAACTGTCCCGCCCCTCTTGGTGTATCTTGCAATACTGGTTGTGCTTACGTTGGTGACAGGTGCAGCGATGGCTCTTGGTTTCGGCGCCGCGGCCTTTGCTTGCGCTGCGTTCGGACTTTTCGCCTGGACGGCGTCGGTTTTCCTGAGCTGGTTGGCTTTTGGCCGTCAGGCACTACCTCCTTCCACTTGGCCCGCGATTGCCCGATTCGTATGGCAGAAGAGAGGGATTTACTCCCTCTCCCGCATCGGAGAAAAACTGAAATGGCACAGGACTGATAGAACCCCGTGAACCAGAGCGGCAGGAGAGATGACCAGGTGGAGTTTTTGTGAGATACGGAAGCGCGGCTGAGCCGGGGAGCGACGATGACATTGCCCAAACCAGTTGCGACGATGAAGTCG
>JANLTS010000672.1:0-1959 GCA_031363045.1 Hyphomicrobiales bacterium | reverse complement strand
CCGAACATCCACCATGATGCGCTTGAACTTGATAGCGGCCTAATCGTGCTTTTGAACTGTCTTCGTCAGGGACAGAAGGCGACGGTGCTTCAATTGCCCGCCGTCAGAACTAGCGGCGAGCACCACGAAAGCAGGAACGCGGTATTGGAAGCGGCTGAATAAAATAGCCTGCTACCGGCGCGACTGGAACAGTTTTCCTCCCTCTGTTCCAGTCGCGTTTTTGCCTGCCCCTCAACGCTGGCGAGACTGCGCCATTGTGATGCGTGAAAGGGAACCATTGAATTGATTTTTGCGTTCTTGGTTCGGGACAGCGTCAACAGGCGCGACAGGATGAGGCTACGATGCAACAGCACGATCACCATGGTGTCAAAACCGATATCAACGAGACCGAAGCACGGCAGGGCGTTACGGGGCACAATGTCCGGTATGTTCTTATCTTTGGCCTGCTTGGTGCAATCGCGGTTTTCGCCGCGGTTCTGGTGACGTACATGAGCTAACCACCGCGCTGTTGGGATGGAACTAATCGCGCGCGCGGCACGTTGAATTTTCACGATCAACCTACAGGAGACACACCATGACGTCCTTCAAATATACCGCCGCCACGCTTGCCCTTTTTCTTGCGTCGGGCCTGAGCTATGCGGCCAACACCACCACCGCAACCACGGCCGAGCAGCCGGCCGCCGCCCAGAAGGGTCCGGAATGCCCGGCCGTTGGAACAGTTGCCGAGGCCGACCTGTCAGCCGAATGCAAGAACGAAGCGGCAATGCCGGCGCAGGACGGGACGACCACCACTGGAGCCGCTGGAACGGTTCAGCCCGACTCCAATGCCGCCGCGACGACCGAGATGCCGAAGCAGGATGCCACAGCGCCAGCCGACGCAACAACTGAAGCGGCGGTCACCGAGGCGAAAGCCAGCTCTTCAGTTCTCGCGTCGCAGTTCATGGGCCAGACCGTCTATTCGGCCGCCAATGAGAATGTCGGCGAAATCAACGATATCGTCATGAACCGCGAACTCGACAACGTTGTCGCGATCATCGGTGTCGGCGGCTTCCTCGGCATCGGCGAAAAGGACGTGGCGATCTCGATCGAAGAAATCACCGCCGTCAAGGATGAGAACAACAATCTCAAACTGACGATCGCGGCCACCAAAGAGCAGCTCGAAGCCGCTCCGGCCTTCGATCGCACCGCGTTGAAGTAAGCCCGCGGCACATACGCGGTGAACCTTTCGGGAAACCGCGACGAGCCGTCAGCTCCCCCTCAGATCGAGGGGGAGTTTTTTTATGCGGGCCGTTACCCCGCGATATGCTTCTTGATCAGCGCGTTGACTTCGCCGGCTTTTTCCATGAACACCATGTGGCCTGATTTTTCGAGAACATGGACACTGGCGCCAGGCAGGTTTGCGGCATGGGCTGCGGGGATGACCTGGTCTTCCTTGCCCCAGATCACGAGCGTGGGCGGCAGCTTGCCCGCGAGCTTGCTGCCCGGCGCATCGCGCTGACGGCCGTTGTCGAACAGGCCCTGTTGCAAATCCTTCAAGAGCCGATCGACGCCATCGAGGCGCTTGTATTTCATCACATCGTCGACGAGCTGGCGGCTCACCAAACTCTTGTCGGCGAACAGCGTCTCCAGCACCGGTTTCAGATCCTTGCGGCCCTGGGCGGCCGTGAAGTTTTCAACGTAGGGGCCGATCTCGGTCCCAAGCCCAAGTGGGGCGATGAGCGTCAGCGACTTGACTTTCTTGCGATGGTTCAGCGCCGTCTGCATGGCGATCGCGCCTCCCATCGAGTGCCCGATCAGGTGCGCGCTGGCGATGCCGAGCGTGTCCATGAATCCGGCAAGTGCTACGGTCAACGATTGAAGTCCCGGCTTCGCTACCGATTTCACCGACTGGCCATGACCGGGAAGATCGAGGGCAAAGACGGTTGCTTTCTCGGCCAGCGCATCGATGTTGAACAGCCA
>JANLTS010000668.1:0-3767 GCA_031363045.1 Hyphomicrobiales bacterium | reverse complement strand
GTGCGCCGGGCCGGGGAGCTGGGGCGGTCGCTGGCTAGCAGCGACATCGAGCGTTGGAGCAAGCCCGACGGCAGCCAGGTTACCGCCGCCGATCTCGCTATCAATGACCTGATCGCCGAGGCCTTGCGGCCAGCCCGGCCTTCCTATGGCTGGCTGTCGGAGGAGACTCCCGACGATCATGCGCGGCTCGCCCATGAGCGCATCTGGATCATTGATCCGATTGACGGCACCCGCGCCTTCATTGAGCACCGCCAAGAGTGGTGTGTGGCGGCGGCGCTGATCGACAATGGGCGGCCAGTGGTCGGCGCCGTCTATCGGCCGATGCAGGACGAGTTCTATGCGGCGGTTGCCGGTGAAGGTGCATTGCTCAATGGTGAAGCGTTGACCACGGCGGATGCGGCAACACTTCAAGGTGCAAGACTGGCCGGAAATCGCAAGGCGCTCGGCACTTTGGCAACTGCTGGAATTTCAGGCGATCCAACCGGCGCATTGCCGTTGCAATTGCGCTTGGCCTATGTGGCGGCGGGACGGCTTGATGGTGCTGTTTCGATCGGCAACCGCAACGACTGGGACCTGGCGG
This sequence comes from Hyphomicrobiales bacterium, assembly GCA_031363045.1. Lineage (GTDB taxonomy): Bacteria > Pseudomonadota > Alphaproteobacteria > Rhizobiales > Aestuariivirgaceae > Aestuariivirga. Next base: position 3,187 of record JANLTS010000668.1, on the reverse strand, counting down.
CGGGTGAATTGCTCGTCATTGAGGCAGGTGGCCAGGTGAGCGACACGCAAGGCTTAGCCTATATTTACAATCGCCCGCAGCCGTGGCAGCAGGGACTTGTTGCAGCGGGCATAAAGCGCCACGCCGCCATCATCCAGCAGTTGAGGACAGCATGACCAAAGCCCCCGTCACGAAACCGGCCAAGCAGCTGCTCCACATGGTGTTTGGCGGCGAGCTCGACGATATCAAGGCGGTGACCTTCAAGGACCTAGCCAAGCTCGACGTGGTGGGCTTCTATGCCAATTATGCCGATGCTCACAAAGCCTGGCTGGGCAAGGCCCGTGAGACCATCGACAATGCCCAGATGCGCTATTTCATCGTCCACATGCACCGCCTGCTCGACCCGGCGACGGACGTGACGAAAAAGAGGACCCCTGCAAAGAAGAAGGGGTAGCCCCCAGTTCTTGCGGATTGTCGGACCGCGCTGATGCCGTTAGGCAGGATCAGCTTTTCCTGACAACCGGCGGTTCATGTCAATTCCATCGAATCTTCGCGCCATCGTCTCGCTGGTGCTCGCCATGGGCGTGTTCATCGCCAGCGACAGCTGCATGAAACTGGCACTTGCTGACGCGCCAATGTTCCAGTTGGTGTTCATGCGCGGCTATGCGGCTGTCACTTTAAGTCTAATGCTTTTGGTGGCGTTGAACCAGGCGAAAGACATTCGCCGGATGTTCAATCCCTGGCTCATCGCGCGCGGCCTGCTGGAGGTCATTGCCAACTTCAGCTTCACGTTCGCCATCATCTATATGGCGATTGCCGATGTGACGGCGATTGCCCAGACCTGCCCGCTGCTGGTGCTTCTCGGTGCCCGGTTGTTCTATGGCGAACGCTTGGGATCGGTGCGAATGTTTCTCGTCGCGGTGGGGATCGTTGGGGCGCTACTGGTGGCACAGCCCGGTACCACTGCTGCTTCACCCTATGCGGTCCTGGGCTTCGTCACAGCACTTGCGGCCGCCATCCGCGACCTCATCACGCGCAAGGTGCCGCAGGATATTCCGGCATTGGTGGTGGCCTTCACCGTGCTGGTGTGCCTGATGATCGCCGGTGGCATTGGCATGTTGGCCTTCGAGACACCCGTGGTGCCGGGCACGCATCACGTCCTGCTGATGCTGCTGGCCGGGGCACTGCTGATCGCCGGTCACTTCCTCATCTTCGTCGCCTATCGCATCGGACCGGCCCGGACGGTTGCACCTTTCATGTACACGCTTACCATCTGGGCGGTACTCTCAGGGGTCGTGCTGTTCGGCGACATTCCCAATGCGCTGGCCACTGCCGGCATGGGGCTTGTCGTGCTGGCCGGACTGATGATCATTTTGCTCGACGGGCGCCAGCGTGAGTAGAAACTGCGCCTAGATGCGAGTTGGTACGTTAAAGTTTTCCGCGCAGGCCACTAAACGCGTGCAGGTTCTACGGTATGAGCAGCACCCGCCCGTTCATACCCCGCCGCTCCAACATGGCATGAGCTCGGGCGGCCTCGGCCAAGGGTACTGTCGTCCACGCCGGCGCCACGATGGCGCCGTTCTCTAACCATTTGGTGAGAGCTGAAACTGCCCGTAGAAGCGACACTCCGTCGAGGTTCTCCGAAGAGTAGCCGGTAAGCGTAATCGGCCGGAGCAGCTCCCACAAATCGAGGCGAACATCGCTGCCGCCTACAGCGCCCACAAGTGACAGCGTGCCGCCGGGCCTCAATGCCGCGACAGTGAACTGGAACAGGGCAGAGCCCACCGTGTCGAGAACTCCATCGACGCTTGCGGCTTCGATCAGAGCCGGCTTGTCATGCCCAGAGACGACGACGCGATCAGCTCCCAACCCAAGCACATAATCGACCTGCTCGGTGCGCGAGACGACGCCTGTAACGGTTGCACCTTGGGCGCGGGCAATAGCGACTGCCGCCGAACCGACTCCGCCTGCGGCACCCGTTACAAGGACGCGCTTGCCCTCGATCGGTCCAATCCTGCGCAGACCCTCGTAGGCCGTCACTCCACCTAATCCGAGAGCGGCCAGGGCAAAAGGGTCAACCGAGGACAGCACAGGAGCGACGGCATCAGCGGCTACTGTGACAAGCTCGGCATATGCGCCCGGCCTCTCGGCGCGCACACCGCCTAACCCCTGCATCATCGAGATGACCTTTTCACCGATGCGTATGCCGCGAACCGACGCTCCAATTTCCTCGATCTCGCCAACAACCTCGACGCCTGGCACATAGGGGAACGGCTCAGACTTACGGATCGGCCAGTTACCTGCCCGGATCTCCAAGTCAGTGTGGTTTACCGCAGCAGCGATCGCTCTGACCCGCACGTCGTGAGGCCCCAACGGCGGGAGGGAGAAGGAAGAGTAAGTTAGCACCTCGGGTGCTCCATACCCTGTGATTTGGACCGCATTGGTCGTTGCGGCATTCGACGTCATGTCTCAGCCTCCAACTTCAGTTCTGCACTATCCGTAGCCAGTGCATTCGATTGCTCCTCCACGTTGGATTCGGCACGCCGATCTTATGGAGTTTAGGTGTCGCGCTCAAAACAGTCCGTCGGCCTGCAATTTTCCGAGCGGGAAAATGGCAACCGGGTTTTCGGCCTTCAGCGCCTCGAGTTTGGTGAGCACATCACCGCAATCCTGGCGCATCTGACCGGTCAGTTCGGCGATTGAACCGAAGCGGCGGTCGGGGCGGATCAGGTCGATGAATTCCACCAGCATCTGGCGGCCATAGAGATCGCCATCGAAGCCGATCAGATAGACTTCGAGAAACGTGCGGCCGGTATCGAACGTCGGGCGATCTCCGAAATAGCCGGCACCCGGCCATGAAATTGCGCCCTTCAAGTGGGCATCGCGGACCTTGACGGCATAGATGCCGCGAAACGGATCTGAGCCTTTCTCCAACACAATGTTGAGGGTCGGGAAGCCGATGGTGCGGCCTCGCTGATCGCCGCGCACGACTTCGCCCAGGACGCTCCAATGATAGCCCAGTTCACGGGCCGCCGCCGTGACATGGCCGTGGCGCAAGGCCTGGCGAATCGAACTCGACGAAAATGGCGAATGCAGATCGCCCTCGTCCGTCACCTGGTCGACGATGGTGACGCCGAAACCTTTTTCGGCACCGAGCACCGTCATGGTGGCGGGGCTGCCCTTGCGGCCCTTGCCGAAGTGGAAGTCG
>JANLTS010000664.1:0-5768 GCA_031363045.1 Hyphomicrobiales bacterium | reverse complement strand
CACGATCTCGCCGATGCGATCCTTGTATTCGGCATACATGCGGTCGCGCTCGGCATCGCGCACCTTTTGCACAATCACCTGTTTGGCGTTCTGCGCGGCGGTACGGCCGAATTCGATGGGCGGCAGCGGCTCGGCGATCTGGTCACCAACACCGGCTGCCGGGTTGCGGCGCTGAGCTTCGGCGAGGCTGATCTCGGTCGCATCATTCTCGACATTGTCAACCACCAACAACAAGCGCTGCAAGCGGGTTTCGCCCGACTTGGGATCGATCTCGGCGGTGATCTCGTTCTCGGCCCCATAGCGCGCCTTGGCGGCTTTCTGGATCGCCTCTTCCATCGCTTGCAGCACGACGGATTTGTCGATCGACTTTTCGCGTGCCACGGCGTCAGCGATCTGCAACAGTTCCAGCCGGTTTGCGCTTACGCCATATTCAGCCATTAGTCTTCGCTCCTCTTTTGCGAAATCTGGTCTTCGTCGATCTCGGCCCCGTCGCTGTAGCCCTGAGCGGGCAAGCGGGCACGGGCCGCAGCAATCAATTCGTCCGTCAGTATAAGTTTGGCATCGCCGATATCGGCGAATGGAACACCGATCAGGACGGGTTCTCTTGTGGCGCCTTCCGGGTTGTCGATGAACAGGCGTACCTCGCCCTCATGGTAGCCTTCGAGCCTGCCCTTGAAACGCTTGCGGCCGGCCACCGGCACGGCCATCTCGATCTTGGTCTCGTAACCTGCCCAGGTCTCGAAATCCGACGGCCGCACCAGCGGCCGGTCAATGCCGGGCGAGGACACCTCCAGGTGATAGCGCGCCGCAATCACGTCCTCGACATCGAGCAGCGGCGACATCGCCCTGCTCACCGCCGTGCAATCCTCGATCGAGAACGTGCCATCCGGCCGTTCTGCCATGATCTGCAGCGTCGAACCGGTCATCTTGACGCGCACCAGCCGGAAACCGAGATCGGCCAGCACCGGTTCAGCCAAGGCCACCACCCGCTGGGCTGGCCCCGTCTCGCGCTGCAATCTGTCTTCCGTCTCCAAACGTCCCGTCCTCTGTCCGGCCCTATAAAAACGAAAAAAGCGGGTCCCGGGCTGGGACCCACTCTCGATCTCCACTTTCGTGGCTATGTGAGTGAACCTAAGTTGACGCCGATATAGACCCGCCGCGCGGCTTTCGCAAGGGGGCGATTGCGCCCTGTTCCCCACCCCAGTATCGATCTGGGGTGAGTTTGGGCGTGAGGCCTAGCGGATGAAGTCCGCAGCAGTCAGTGCCGCGAGGCTGGTGAAGTTTTCCAGCACGATCTCGATATCGGCCACGGCATCACCATCGACATCTCCCGACACCACTATGTTGGTGCCCGAAACCTTTGCCCGGAGCTCGCCGGCCGTGCCGGAAAACGCCGCGCCGGCGATATAGATGAAAGTATTGTTCCTCGGACCGGTCTTGGCGTCGATCGCCGAGAGGTCGATTTTGTCGATGGCCGTTGCCGAGGTTCCGGCGTTGAAATCCGCGATTTTGTCGCGTCCCGATCCGGCCGGACTGTCGGCCACGCTTTCATAGCGGAAAATGTCGCCGCCACCACGCCCCCGCAAACCGTCCGGCCCGCCGCCGCCGGTGATGACATTGGCGACTTCATTGCCAGAGAGGGTATCGCCGAACGCGGAGCCGGCAAGATTCTCGATGGCGTTGTAGGTATCGCCATTGGCGTGTCCGGTGTTGTTGCCGGCGTTAAGGAGGTCGGCGGTGAGGCCTGACGGCGCATAACGGTAACTCGCCGTGTCACTGCCGCCGCCACCGTTCAACTCATCGTCATTGCCACGGCCTTCAAGAACGTCATTACCAGTGAGCGCAGTGATGGTGTCGGCGAGACTGCCGCCGCTGATCGATTGCGAAGCGTTCGACCCGGTACGCGCCACCGCGGCATCGGGCGCCCGGCCATAGATGATCGAAGCGGCGCCAGAATCAACGCCCGGCGAATTGGCAAAGAACGAACCTACCGCCACATCGGCAAAGCCGTCTCCATTGAAGTCACCATTGCCGGACACCGACAGGCCAGCTTGATCCTGATCAGCGGCGCCCGGCAGCTTGAAGCCGTTCGTGCCGTCGAGTGTCGCGAGATCGAATGACGCGGCAAAGGGGGCAGCTTTGCCGAACACCACATAACCCGCACCCGGATCATTCACGCCGTCGAATTGCGCACCAGCGATCAGGTCGTCAAATCCATCGCCGTTAACGTCGCCCGCCGCGGCGACTGACGTTCCCAGAAACGCCTCGCCGGTTGTGAACTTCACACCCACCGTGCCATCCAGCACCGCCACGCCGATGCTCGCCGGAAAGGTTGACTTGTGTCCAAAGATCAGCGCCGCCCCATGCGGTACTGAATTAAGCGAACCAACAAGCATATCGCCGGTGCCATCGCCGTTCACGTCACCGGCGGGCGAGACCGACGAGCCGGTTTGCGAAAATGCCCCACTGCCATCAACCCGAAACCCGGTGGTGCCGTTGAGCAGTCCGAGATTGGAAGACGAGGCAAAGGCGGCTTTCTTGCCAAACATCACATAGGCCGAACCCGAGAACTCGCCATCCGGAGCCGCACCATTGGCCCCCACCATGATGTCGTCGATGCCATCGCCGTTCACATCGCCCGCCGCCACCGCTGTCCCGGCACCATTGTCTGCCACCGCCCCATCAAGCCGGAATCCTACCTTGCCGGTGAGCGACGTGATGGCGATCACCTTGTCGAAGCGTGTTGCCTTTCCAAACAGGACATAGGCGGCTCCAGCATTGCTGCCGCTGAAATCGGCACTGCGCACGCCGATGATCACATCGTCGATGCCATCGCCGTTCACATCGCCTGCCGCAACCGATGAGCCGGTGAAGTCGCCGCTGGCGTTGCCTTCAATGCGAAACCCGGTCCTGGCCGCCATGCCGAACGTTGCGACATCGGCGTTGAATCCGGAAGCCTTGCCAAAAATCACATAGACCGCGCCGGCGCCAAATATGGTTCCCGCCTGCTCGGCCGCAACGATTACATCGCCGAATCCATCACCGTTGATATCGCCGGTGGCAACGGCAATGCCGAATAGATCACTACCGGATTCGCCGATAATTTCGAAACCGTTGCTGCCGTTAAGTAGGCCGAGTCCCAGGCTCGCCGGAAGGCCAGACGGTGTCCCGAACACCACATAGGCCGAACCTGAATCCGAAGAATTTGAATTGGCAGATCTCGCACCGATGATCAAGTCGCTCAAACCATCGCCATTGACGTCGCCGGAGGCCGATACAGCATAGCCCGCATTGTCGCCCGCCGCCACACCATCGAAGCGTGTTCCGTCGGCGCCGTCGAGACCTGACAGCGGAATGCTCGGCGGAAATTCATTGGCCGCGGAAACAGCAGAACCGGCTGCGATCAGGAGCGCCACCGACAGGCCGGCAAAGAAGCGTTTGAGAGCCTGGAAGCTATGCTGCATGAACCGATCCTGAAGTTTGCGACCGGTACGAAAGCTGCCACACTGAGACTGGTGAAGCAAGCAGTGGACCAAGCAAAAAGCCGGATGTTTGGCAATTCCCACCTCGCCACACTGGCATCAGGGAGAGGACGCGTGAACGGCCGGCACACAGCGAAACCGGCGGTTGACCGAACCCTTCCTGCTGCTTACGGTGCCTAGTATTGGATTTGAGGCCTGCACATGCGCGGTGTTCCGTTCACTTTGTCGATCGCCATCAGCCTCGCCGCCGCCACACCCGCCGTGGCGACGGGACGGGGAAGTTGGGACCATGTCGGCAATGGCGGTACGGCCGGGACTGCGTCACTGAACGGCAGCGTCTCTGCTCTGCACAGGTTCGGCACGGTGTTGTACGTTGGTGGTGGGTTTACCAATGCCGGCGGCGATCCGAACGCTGATCTCATCGCCAAGTGGGATGGGACCCAATGGAGCGCGCTCGGCACGGCACCGCTCGGCAGCGGCTCGGTGTTGGCGATCGCCCACTATGGCGGCAAGATTTATGCCGGTGGCAATTTTCAGGATGCTGGCGGAAATCCTGACGCCGACAATCTTGCGGTTTTCGACGGAACGAGTTGGGCACCATTTTGCGATACTCCCGGACGCATGGGTCCGACCGTGAGCTTGCAAGTGAACGCGCTGCAAGTGATCGGCACGACCCTCTATGTTGGCGGCGGCTTTCAGAACGGTGCCGGACTCCCCAAGGCCGATTACCTGCTTGCCTGTGATCTTCTGACGGGTACGCCAAGTGCCACGGTCGATAGTGACGGCGACTTCACCGGTGGGGTCTATGCGCTGACGGCCAACAGCAACGGCGTGCTCTATGCGGGCGGCACCTTCACGAACCTCGACGGCGATCTGGCAGCCGACCACATTGCTGCATATGACGGCACGTGGCACGCCGTCGGCGGCGGCATCGACACGTTCGTCAGGGCGCTGACCGCCAACGGCACGGATGTCTATGTCGGCACCGACAAGGTAAACGTTGGCGGCATCGCCGCAGCCGATCACGTCGTCAAGTGGGACGGATTGGCGTGGCAGGCGCTTGGCACAAACGCTGCCGGCAGCGACGGCTGGTTCCCACCTTCTGCCTTCATCTATTCCCTCGCGGCGAGCGGCTCATTGCTATTCGCCGGCGGTTCGTTCCAGAATGCCAACGGCCAGCCGGCAGCCGACAATATCGCCTGGTTCGACGGTACGGCGTGGCGCGCACTGGGTTCCAACGGTTCGGGGGACGGGCCGTGGTCGGGCGATGGCCGGTCCTTGGCAGTGGTCAACAACCTGCTCTATGCAGGCGGCAGCTTTACAAGTGCTGGTGGTGACGTAGATGCGCGATTTGTAGCGTCGAGATCGCTCAAGCTGCCAGACGCCGAGATCGGCAACTCGTCCGGCAACTACGTCGGCAACAACATCTACGGCGCGGCATCCGCTGGCCAGACGAAGACGATTTCGGTCGAACGCGGCAAGAGCTCGTTTTTCCCGGTGCTGATTCACAACGACGGACTGCTGCCGTCGGCCTTCACGCTCAAAGGCACGGGTGCTGCCAATGGCTACACCGTTACTTACATCAACTACGCCGACGGGGCGGACATCACGGCAGCGGTGCGCAATGGCACGTTTTCGACCGGAACATTGGCACGAGGTCAGAGTTTCGCGATGAAGATGAAAGTGGGATTGTCCGCCTCCGCCGCCAACACCGGCGCGTTCCCGGTCACCGCGAAGTCGACGGCGGGAACACCCAATGAGAGTGTCAAGGGCATCGTCAACGCCAAGTGACCGGGCAGTCGCATTGTCCAATACCGTCACGAATACAGTTTCGCAATTCGGCCATGATCGCTGGCGACACTGGTCCAAAGTCAAGAGGGGATGGACATGAGGTGCTTAGTCGCTCACGCCGGTCTGGCGGCTGCGGTTTTCTCACTGATCGCGGGCATCGATATTATCACCGCCGACGAGCCGTTCAACCTCAGGGAGTTCCTGGTCGAGGACGCGCCCGAGTTTCTGCTGCTTGCAATGGCCATTGCCGCTGCCTCCTATGCTGGCTTCCGCCTGCGCGATGCGCGCCTTGAGCACAACGATCTTAGCAGCGCCCTCAGTGACGCCATTGCCGAGGGCAACCAGTGGCGGGCTGCGGCGCGGGTTCACTGCGATGGCCTGGCAGAGGCCATTCAGCAGCAGTTCAGCGATTGGCAATTGTCGGCGAGCGAGCGCGATGTCGCCATGCTGATGTTGAAAGGCCTGTCGCACAAGGAAATCGCCCATCTTCGCCAC
>JANLTS010000654.1:0-22875 GCA_031363045.1 Hyphomicrobiales bacterium | reverse complement strand
AGATGCCGGGCGCGCGCTGGTTTCCCGATGCGCGGCAGAACTTCGCCGAGAACCTGCTGCGCCGGCGCGACGGCACGCCTGCGCTCATTGCGCGCGACGAACGCGGCGAGCGCCGCACGCTCACCTGGGCCGCGCTGCACGACGAGGTGTCGCGCGTCGCGCAGGCGCTGCGCGCAACCGGTGTGCGGCCGGGTGATCGCGTCGCTGGGTATCTACCGAACGGCATCGAGGCGATCGTCGCGATGCTCGCGTCGGCCAGCCTTGGCGCGATCTGGTCGTCGTGTTCGCCGGACTTCGGCGAGCGCGGCATCCTTGATCGCTTCGGCCAGATCACGCCGAAGATCCTCATCACCTGCGATGGCTACTACTATGCCGGCAAGACGATTCCGCTGACGGCCAAGATCGCCAATGTGCTGAAGGAGCTGAAGAGCGTCGAGCGTACCGTCATCATTGACTATATCGGCCAATCCGAAGCGGTGGCCGGAACGCTGCCCGGTGGCGTGCGCCTGTCGCGCTTCATGTCGGGCATGAGCGGCGAGCCCATTGCCTTTGCCCAGATGCCTTTCGATCACCCGCTCTATATTCTCTATTCGTCGGGCACCACCGGCATTCCGAAATGCATCGTGCACCGGGCGGGCGGCATTTTGCTGAAGCATCTGGCCGAGCATGTCTTGAACACCGACACCAGGCCATCCGACAAGCTGTTCTATTTTTCCACGTGCGGCTGGATGATGTGGAACTGGCTGGTCTCAGGGCTGGCCGCCGGTGCCACCTTGCTGCTCTATGACGGTTCGCCGTTTCATCCCACAGGCAATGTGCTGTTCGAATATGCCGATGACGAAGGCATGACGATCTTCGGTACTTCGGCCAAATATATCGATGCCGTGAAGAAGAGCGGACTGACGCCAAAGACCACCCACAGGTTGGAACAGTTGCGCGCCATGCTGTCGACCGGCTCGCCATTGAGTGCCGAGAGTTTTGATTTTGTCTATGACGGCATCAAGGGCGACATGCAGCTGGCTTCGATCTCGGGCGGCACCGACATCTGCGGCTGCTTTGTCGGAGGCAATCCATTGTCGCCGGTGTGGCGCGGCGAAATCCAGGGTGCGATGCTCGGCATGGCGGTTGATGTCTATGACGATCAGGGAAAGCCGGTGAAAGCCGAGAAGGGTGAACTGGTTTGCACCAGGCCCTTCCCCTCGATGCCGGTGATGTTCTGGAACGATCCCGGCGGATCGAAATATCACACTGCTTACTTTGCCCGTTTCCCCGGCATCTGGTGCCACGGCGACTTTGCCGAGATCACCACGCATGATGGCATGATCATTCATGGCCGCTCGGATGCGACGCTCAATCCCGGTGGCGTGCGCATCGGCACGGCGGAAATCTATGCCCAGGTCGAGCAGATTCCCGAGGTCATCGAGGCATTGGCGATCGGCCAGGACTGGGACCAGGATGTGCGCGTGGTGCTGTTCGTGCGGTTGCGTGACGGCGTGGCGCTCGATGCCGATCTGGTGGCGAAGATCAGGCGGCAGATTCGCGATGGCGCCTCGCCCCGCCATGTGCCAGCCAAGATCGTCGCGGTGGCCGATATTCCGCGCACCAAGTCCGGTAAGATCACCGAACTCGCGGTGCGCGACATCGTGCATGGCCGCGAAGTGAAGAACCAGGAGGCGCTGGCCAATCCAGAAGCTTTGGAACTGTTCAAGAATTTACCTGAACTCACGACGTGATGTGCGGCGCTGCCCCTCACCTGCCCGCTTCGCGGTCGTCCTCTCCCGCAAGCGGGCGAGGATGGCTTTTAACCTCTCCCGCTTGCGGGAGAGGAAGACCCTTGCATAGCAAGGGTCAGGTGAGGGGCTTGATAAAAGCTCAACTCGTGATGTGCGGCTCGTGCAGCGTGCGGGACAGCAGGATCACCGGGATCAATCCGGCGGCGACGATGGTGAGCGCTGGAAGTGCACTTTCTTCCAGCTGATCGAGCGAGGCCAGCATGAACACCGTGGTCGCCAGCGTTTCGAAATCGAAGGGCCTGAGAATAAGTGTGGCGGGAAGTTCCTTCATGCAGTCGACAAACACCAGCAAGGCCGCCGAGACGAGCGCTGGCCGCAGCAGTGGCAGATGTACTTCGAAGAACGCCGCGAGTGGTCCCCGGCCCAGCGTGCGGGCAGCGGCGGCGACATTGGGCGTCACCTTTTGCAAGCCGCTCTCGATGGCGCCGAACGACACCGCGAGGAAGCGCACCACATAGGCGAAGATGATGGCGGCGATGCTGCCTGACAGCAGCAGTCCGGTGGAGAAGTTGAAGTGCTCGCGCATGTAAGCATCAAGCCCATTGTCGAAGGCGGCGAGCGGAATGAGAACGCCGATGCCAAGCACCGTGCCGGGAATGGCATAACCCATCGCCGCGATACGGATCATTTGCTTGGTGAAGCCCTGGCGGATCAGCCGGTTGGCATATCCAAGAATGAGAGCCAGGGCGACAGCGATGATGGCGGCGAGGCTGGCCAGCAACAGCGAATGGCTGACGGCCTTGAGATAGGTGATGGACACCGCATCATGCAGCCGTGACACGGCAAAGCTCATCAGCACGAGGGCTGGAACCACAAAGCCGATGAGGATGGGAACGAGGCAGACGATGACGGCAAGGGCGCGCTGCCAGCCGTTGAGGCGGATGCGGTCTGGCTGGCGCGGGCGTTTTGACGGCAAGACGAACGATTGCTTGCGCCGCGCCTGCCGTTCGACCCAGACGAGAACGAAGATGAACAGCAGCATGACTGCCGCGATCTGGGCGGCACCGCCGAGATTACCCTGACTGAGCCATGTGGTGTAGACGCCAAGCGTCAGCGTGCGCACGCCAAAGAAACCCGCCGCACCGATGTCGTTGAGGCATTCCATCAATGCGAGGCTGACGCCGACGGCGATGCCGGGACGCGCCAGCGGCAGCGCCACGCTGCGAAACGCGCCCCACGATGTTTGCCCAAGGGCGCGCGCCACTTCGAGCTGGGTTGCCGGCTGGCGGATGAAACTCGCCCGAGCTGTCAGGTAGACATAGGGATAGAGCACCATCGACAACACGAAGATGGCGCCACCCAGCGATCGGATGTCCGGAAACCAGTAGTCAGCGGGTCTGCTCCAGCCGAACAGCCCGCGCAGCCAGGTTTGCAGCGGACCGGCATAGCTCAGGAAATCGACATAGGCATAGGCAACGATGTAACCCGGCATCGCCAATGGCAGCAGCGAGGCCCAGGCGAAGAATGGCCGCAATGGAAAGCGGCACATGGTGACGAGCCAGGCAGTGGCCGTGCCGGTGACAAAGGTGATGACGCCGACCCCGGCCATCAGGGCGAGTGTGCGCATGACGTAACCGGGCAGCACTGTCGACAGCAGATGCGGCCAGATGTTTTCAGTGGGCGTTAGCGCCAGCACGAAAATGGTGACGACCGGCAAAGCCAGGGCGGCACCGATGATCAGTGCGCTGACGCTGATCAGCCGTTCGCTCCAAGCGCTGGGCGGGCCTTGACGGCGCAGCGCAACGTCGGCTTCAGCCATTGCCTGGCTAATCCGCGAGGACGCGGTTGGTGGGGAAAGTGATTTCGGCCAGAGTGCCCTTGCGCGGTTCGCTGGTCAGTTCAAATCCGGCGCGATTGGCATCGACCAGCGCCTTGGTCAGCGGCAGGCCGAGGCCGGTTCCCTGCACGTCGCGGCCTTCGGTCGCCACCCGGCCGAACGGTTCCAGCGCGCCGCGCAATTGTTCCGGGCTCATGCCGATTCCGGTGTCCTTCACCCGCAGTTTCAACTGGCCCGGAGGCGTCAGCTGCGCCGAGATCACCACCTGGCCGCCGGGGTCGGTGAACTTGATGGCGTTGGAGACGAGGTTCAGCATGATCTGCCGCATCGAGCGCAGATCGGCCACGACATTGGGAAGCTCCGGCGGCAACGATTTCCGCAACACCACGCGGGCAGCGGTTGCCTGTTCCTGCAACATCTTCAGGGCATGCTCGGCGACGTCGTTGAGGTTGACCGCCGTGAAATTGAGTTCGAGCTTGCCGGCTTCGACCTTCGAGAGATCGAGCAGGTCGTTGATCAGTGACAGGAGATGGCTGCCGCTGGCATGGATATCCTGCACGTAGCCGCGATACTTCTCGTTTTCGATTTCGCCGAAGCGGCCAAGCCGCATGACCTCCGAGAAGCCCATGATGGCGTTCAAGGGTGTGCGCAGTTCATGGCTGACGGATGCCAGGAATTCCGATTTCTGGCGGCTGGTGGCCTCGGCCCGCTCCTTGGCCTCGCGCAGTTCGGATTCTGTCTTCTTCCATTGCGTGATATCGCGCACCACCGCGCAGAAGGCGGCCTGCGAGCGTGTTGCCTGCAGCTTGCCGATGGTGAGAAACAGCGGCACCGTGCCGCCCTGGCTGACGATTGCCGTGATCTCACGCCCATCGTTGAACACCGAAGCGAGGCCCGGACCCTGGAGCGCTGACAGATAGTCACGCACCGTCTTGCGGCTTTCGGGCGCCAGCAACTCGACAAAGGGTCTTCCGGCAACTTCGGCGATGCGGAAACCGAAGATCGCCTCGGCCCCGGCACTGAACGTGTGGATGCGGGCATCGGCATCGAGCGTGATAATGCCATCGGCTGCCGTATCGAGAATGGCGCGCAGTTCCTGATCGGCTTCGGCGGCGGAGTTGCGCTGCGGCATCGTAATGATTTCAGCACTGGCCCTCGCCGCTGGGACCAGCACGTCCGGTTCCGCCCCCGTCGGTGGCGGCGCTGCTGCCGTCACGGGCTGTGGCTCCGGCTGCGGTGAAGGCGCGGCGGGTTCAGGGACCAGAACTTCGGCGCGGCGCAGCACAAACTGCCGGGCGGGACCACCGAGCCAGGGGATGATCGACATCTGGACCGTTGCAAAGATCGACTTGCCAGTCTGGATGGCGATATCGCCGGGCGGCAGGGATTGGCCAAGTTGGCCAAAACGGTCGGCGATGGTGTGGTCGTTCAAGACATCCTCGACCGTCGCGTGGCCAAAAAACTGCGCGGCGGCGGAATTGGCGAAAAGCAGCAGCCCGTCCTTGGCGATCAGCGTGGCCTCGCTCCGCGCCTCAAGTGGCACGCGCACCTGGTCGGGAATGGCGGGTAGCTTGCGGCGCGGCGGGGCATCGGGCTTTGGCGCGGCGACGGCTGCAACAGGGCGCGGCACATGGCGGCTGCCTTCCGATAGCGTCTTGCCAAGCTTCTCGAAGGCTTCGGCATCATGGGGTGACATGGTCTGGACTGCAGTGGCGGCATCCAGCGGCGCCATGGCCCCGGCTTTTTCTTCATCAGCCGTCAGCTTCAGTTCCAGGGCCCGGCGCTCGGTCACGTCGTCGAGCAGGATCATCGCGAAGGCATTGGCGTCCGAGGGCCGGTTGAGCCGCCTGGCGGTGATGCGAATATCGCGTAGGCCTAGCCTGACGGTGAGCGCCCGCACCAGGCCGATGGTGCCCGCCGCATCGATGCGACCCATCATCTCTTCGGCCTCTTCCGGTTTGCCGAGCAGGCCGCCAAGACTGGCCCGCTGGCCCGCCCCCAGCAGCATGAGGGCTGCGGCATTGAGATGGCGGATGTTGCCGTTCCGGCCGATCAGCACCGCAGCCGACGGAAGCAAGTCGAAAGCGCTCAAGATATCTTCATTGGCCGTTTCGGCGGTGGCCCCCGCCGACTGCCGCGCCACCACCAATACGCCCGGCCGGCCATCCGCCAGCGCATGGATCATGCAGCGGCAAGCAAGTGGTGCCGTTGCACCCGACGACGGAAAATGCAGGAGCGCGGTCTCAACTTGGCCGCGCCGCAGCGAGCGCGACAGATTGGCGATCTGCTCCACCCCCGGCTCGATGAAGTCGAACGGCCGGTCGATCAGATCGAACAGCGAGGCACCGCCGAAATAGGCGATGCCCTCGGCATTGGCCCAGACGATGCGGGCCCTGGCCCCATCCCACAGCCAGGCGGCTTCGGGAACGTCCCGCAAATCCTCCAGCGTTGGTGTGGTAACGTCAGCCACGGCGGCGAAACCCTTCTTGATCCAGTTCGAAACAGCCCGTTAGCACAAACTAAACGCATTCCCCCGCCGCCGTCCATCTTTCGTTAAATTGTCTGAAAATGCGAGGTGGATATCGCAACGCACTAATTATGTTGCATCGCACCATAAATCGCACTATATGGGTTTCATCAGGCGGGCGGCAGGCCGGCCATCAGGAGATCAAAAATGTCATCCAAGAAAGCCAAACCCGAAATGAACACCGAAATTCCCGCCGAAGTTTCTGCCATGGCCCAGAAGACCGTCGATCAGGCGCAAGCCGCCTTCGAAAAGGTCTCGGAAGCCGCCCACAGCAACGTCCAGATGTTTGACGCCGCTGCCAACGCATACAAGACCCGCTTCACCGACATCCAGATGAAGTCGATGGAATTCACCCAGCTGAACCTCAACGCCGGCTTCGCCTTCGTCCGCAAGGTTTTCGCCGTGAAGGAACCAGCCGAAGTGTTCGCGCTGCAGCAGACCTTCGTCAAGGAACAGGCCGAGAGCTTCCAGCGCCAGGCCACCGAGTTGAACGAACTCTCGGTTGCTCTTGCCAAGGAATCGCTGAAGCCCGTGCAGGACACCATGGCCAAGTCTTTCGCCGGTCTCTCCAAGGCCGCCTGACCTGAAAACCTGAGCGGACGCCGGATCATTCCTCCCGATCCGGCTCCACTGTCTCGTAAAAAGGCCCGCCTGAGTACAGCGGGCCTTTTTGCTGTCTTGAATTCTGTGGCGGCAGCGGCTAGGAACGCCCCCACGACGACGCGTTATGCAGCTGTAGCTCAGTTGGTTAGAGCACTAGATTGTGGATCTAGGGGTCCCCCGTTCGAGCCGGGGCAGCTGTACCATTTCTTACCAATAATTGTTTTAACTATGATCTTTGAGATGATTTAATTGGGCGATTCTGGCCAACACCATCACCAAGTCCTGAACAAACAAAATCAAACCACAAGATCAGGCCAAGATTGAGGGTTTTTCAGCAGCCTGCTATGTCTTCCTCACAGGATGAATTCTACAGCCGTAAGGCCGATCACTCCGATGATCAGGATGTTCATCTCGGTTGCAGCGTCGCCATCGTTATCGATATGGACGAGTGTGTCCAATCCGACCACTTCAAGGCGGATTTCTCCGCCAGGCTGGTTGAAGGCAGAAGAACCTCGAAAGACAAAGGCCTCGTTCACCGCCGTCGTGGAGGCTCTCGCATCAATGCGGGACAGGTCGATCCTGTCGTCCGTTGCACCGCCACCCTGATCAAAAACATAGATACTGTCGATGGCGGTGATGGACGTGCCAATGCCGCTTTCGTTGATTGCAGTGTAACGAATATAGTCGCGATGATCGTCAATTTCGATGCCGCAATCCATAATGTCGGCTCCACGTCCGCCAACCAGCCTGTCCGCACCGTTGCCACCATAGATCGTGTCCCTGCCGTTGCGCCCCTCAAGTAAGTCATTGCCAAGTCGACCGTGGATTTCATTGGGACCTTCGGTGCCAAGCAGATGGTCGCTACCTGCCCCTCCTTCCACATTTTCGAATGACCGGATCACATCAAAGCCAAATGGGCCAAAGTTTTGCGCGACAATGATCTTCAGGTCACACTCGACCCCAACAGTATTGGTAACTGCAAGTCCTAAATTATTGTAGATATCCTCAAAAAACAATCTATCGAACCCTGCGCCACCATCATAAACATCATTGCCAGCACCAGCGGTAACTAAGTCGCTGTTGCCTCCGAGTAGAATGACGTCATTGCCGTCTGTATCAAAAACATGGTCGTTACCATCGCCACCCAGAACCATGTCATTGCCGCGCCCTGAATACACTAAATGTTGGTTGCCGGAACTTGCATCCCGCAGGTCGATAATGTCGTTGCCGCCATAGCTGAAAATATCATTGTAGGAGCGCGCAATACCTTCATAGACCACATAGATTGTGTCGTTGAAATAGCCGTAACTGTCACCCGCAGTGTTGAGGTTGCCGCTCGCTCCGCTGACCAGTGCCTTGAAGACCATTGTCATGCTCCTGTTGGAATTTACTCGCCACGCACGCGGCTGACGCTCAGGTTACTAGAGAATAAAGTCCGCCGCCGTCAGGCCCGTGACGCCGAAGATGAGAAAGTTCATCTCGCTTGCTGCATCGGCATCGGTATCAACATGAACAAGCGTATCGGTGCCAATCACCTGCAGGCGCACTTCACCGCCAACCTGATTGAAGGCAGCGCCGGCTCGAAATACAAAGGCCTCGTTCACCGTCGTCGTGGAGGCTCTGGCATCAATGCGGGACAGATCGATCTTGTCGTCCGTGGCGGTGCCGCCATTCTCGAAACCATTTATTCTGTCGATGACTGTTGTACTCGTGCCGACGCCGCTTTCATTGGTTGCCAAATAGCGCACATGATCGCGCGCAACGTCTGTGGCGCCGCAATTGATCGTGTCGGCACCAAGTCCACCGATGAGAGTGTCTTTGCCGAAGAAACCATCGATTGAGTCACTTCCATCTCGCCCCTCAAGAAGGTCATTGCCCCGTCCGCCAGACAGGAAATTGATGCCTTCGGTTCCCAAAAGACGGTCATTGCCATCTCCGCCATAGACGTTCTCGAAACCCCCGATCACATCGCGGCCGAACAAGCCAAAATTCTGCGGTGTGGATAGCTTAAGGTCGCATTTTACACTCGCAGTGTTGGTAACATAAGTCCCCAAACTATTGTATATGTTCTGGAAACTCAAAGTGTCGTTTCCTGCGCCACCCTCATAGACATCATTGCCAGCGCCGGCGTTAACAGCGTCATCATTACCGCCAAGCAGCGCAACATCGTTGCCATCGGTATCATGGACGTAGTCTTCAGATTCACCGCCAAAGACGGTATCGTCGCCCCGTCCAGATTGCACAAAATGCAAGTTGCCAGCGGCAGCGTCCCGCAGGTCAACGATGTCATTTCCACCATAGGTTTTCAGTATGTATTGAGTTACGGGCGCAGTAGCGACCATGTAAACTACGTCATCGAAATAGCCATAGCTATCGGCCGGATTGTAGAGGTCGCCATCTATGACCGACGTCACTGCCTTGAAAACCATTATGCTGCTCCTGTTGGTTTGCCCCCTTCAGGTGGCGGAACGCTACGCTCCGCGCCAAGCCGTGGCAAGGCCCGCCGCACAATAGTCAATTGGGTCAGGGTTCGTTGAGCAACGCCTTCGCCGCCGCTTCGTTGGTGATCAGCACATTGGCATCGACCAACTTGAGGCCGCCGAGCAACGCTTCGACTTTTTCATTCCCGCCGGAAATCAACACCCGGCGCGGCACCTTGCGCAGCCGGGCAATCCCCCCGTTCGAGCCGGGGCAGCCGTACCATTTCCATTTCCATTTGCACCAGCCCGCCGGCCTTTTCGATGAAGGCGATGACCTCGCTCAGGCCCTTTTGGCGCAGCAGGTCGGTAAAGACATAGGGCCTGGCGCCGCGCGCGACTTTCGTGTCGCGCTCCATGACGTCGAGATCGGCCATCACGTGTGGCGCCAGATCGGCCTTGTTGATGATGAGGAGATCGGATTTGGTGATGGCGGGCCCACCTTTGCGCGGGATCTTCTCGCCCTGGCAGACCGAGATCACATAGAGCGAAATATCGGCAAGGTCCGGCGAGAAGGTGGCGGCGAGATTGTCGCCGCCTGACTCGATGAAGATGACGTCCAGGTCCGGATGGCGCTTCGACATTTCGGCAACCGCCGCCAGATTGATCGAAGCATCCTCGCGGATCGCCGTGTGCGGGCAGCCGCCGGTCTCGACGCCCATGATGCGATCTTCCGGCAACGCCTGCAGCCGGTTGAGGATCAGCGCGTCTTCCTTGGTGTAGATGTCGTTGGTGATGACAGCGTCGGAGTATTGATCTCGCATCGCCTTGCAAAGTTTCTCGGTGAGTGTCGTCTTGCCGGAACCCACCGGTCCGCCGATGCCGACGCGCAATGGTCCGTGTGCAGATGTATTGCTCATGTGCGGAACACTCTCGAATACTGGGTTTCATGTTTCATCGCGGCGATATCGGCTGAGATTGTGATGGCGCCGAGGTCATCGAGTGTTGCTGATGATGCGCGCTGTGCCGTTGCGGCGATCACAGGCATGAGGTTGCGGAGCACCTCGAGTCCGGCTGTTTGTCCCAGGGGCACAAGGCGCACGGCAACCGAAGTAAGTGCGGCGGCGAAACCCTGGAGATAGGCCAGCAGCGCGTGGTGCTTCTCGATGCCCATGACAGCGCAGGCCATACCGGCGGCGATGGGGTAGGCCAAGGGGCCCTCATCCGCCCTTCGGGCACCTTCTCCCATCCTGCGGACGGGAGAAGGCCCAACCACGAGTGCCTTCTCCCGTGGCAAAGCCATGGGAGAAGGTGCCGAAGGCGGATGAGGGCCTTCCGCAAATACTGCCGCTGCAATCCCGAAGCTGCGGCCTAGCTGTGTCGTCTCCAGATAGCGCTCCTTCGACGTGGCGAGTGCAAGTGCAAGTTCATTGAGCGCCGCTGCATCCTCCGCGAAGCAGCGGGAGAACAACACGGCATCATTCCAGCCCGAGCCGCGGGTGATGAGATCACCGATCCAGGTCTCAACATCATCGGAATTCGTGACGAGACCTCCGTCAATTGCCCACTCAAGCCCGTGGCTATAGGCAAAGGTGCCAGTCGGGAATGCTGGTGACATCCAGTTCAGGAGCAGCAGCAGCTGATGGGCTTCAATGCTCATGGCCATGATAGGCGCCATGCTCGGGGTGAAAGGGTTCGGAGACGTCAGTGATTGTAGCGCCGAGCGTTTCCAGCATGTGGCGGATGATGCGATCGCGGCGGATCAGGATGCGCGTCTCTTCGATCTGGGCGGGCAGATGCCGGTTGCCGATGTGCCAGGCGAGTTGAATGAGATGCTCGATGCTCCGTGCACGGATTTCCATCAGGTCTTCCTCGGCCGCGATCACCTCGGCCATGCGGCCATCCTCCAGCACCAGCTTGTCGCCGTGCTCAAGCTTCACTGGCTTTTCGAAATCCACGAACACCTCGTCGCCATGCTGCAATGTAATGCGCTTCCGGCGGATGTGACGCTCATCGGCATCCATCACCACGATGTCGAAGGGCGTCTCGCCCAGTGTCTCGGCGCGCCGGAAGGATGTGACGCGGATCATTATTGAGTCACGCGCGACGTCGACTTGATACAATTGGGATGAATTGCCTTGCACAGTGCGTGACCAACAGCGCAAAGTAGATTCACATCAATCAGTGGCGTCCTCTGGGAAACTGGGTAGCGAGCTAGATTTGGATACCTGCCATACATAGCGTTAAGGTTATAGAAGTGATCTTCAAAACTAATTCTTTGCAACTGTTGTCTCACCAGACTTCCGAAGAAATCTGAGTCGACCTTATCCCGAATGTTGATTGCGACTGCATCTAGGTCGCAAGGAATTTCGTCGTCAATGCACTCCGACCTCAGTTTTAGAAGATCGTGGCCCTTCATACTTTCAATCTTTCTGTTCTTAGATCGCTTCCAAGCTTTGAATGCTAATTCATTTCCAATTCCGAGTAACGTCAGAATGGGCATAAAAGCAATTCCGACTCCGTCTTGCCTCGAAGAATTCAATAATAGTGATGCAGACTGGAAGTAGGCCGCCGCCGCAGAATAGTATTGGAGAGCAGTAGAATGCTCTTCGACTTTCCTGTCGATCTCCACTCTTTCAATTGTCCTCTTTCCCACAATATCAGAACAGGAAATAGCGCTGCGCCATCGGCAGCGATGTCGCCGGTTCACAGGTGAGGAGTTCGCCGTCGGCACGGACTTCGTAGGTTTCGGGGTTGACCTCGATCACCGGTGTCGCGTCATTGTGAATCATCGAGGCTTTGGACAAGCCGCCACGGGTGTTGCCGACCGGCACCATTTTCTTCGCCACACCCAGCCGCTTGTCGAGTCCGGCATCGAGTGCGGCTTGAGAAACAAAGGTGACGGACGAGTTGGTCAACAGCTTGCCGAAGCTCGCAAACATCGGGCGGTAATGCACCGGCTGCGGCGTGGTGATCGAGGCATTGGGATCGCCCATCGGCGCTGCCGCAATCGATCCGCCCAAGAGCACCATCTCCGGCTTCACGCCAAAGAATGCCGGGTTCCACAACACCAGATCGGCGCGCTTGCCCACTTCAATCGAGCCCACTTCATGGGCAATGCCCTGGGCGATCGCCGGGTTGATGGTGTATTTGGCGACGTAGCGCTTGACGCGAATGTTATCGGCGGCGCCATCGCCTTTGAGACTGCCGCGCTGCTGCTTCATCTTGTGCGCCGTCTGCCAGCAGCGGATGATGATCTCACCCACCCGGCCCATCGCCTGGCTGTCCGACGAGATCATCGAGATGGCGCCGAGGTCATGCAGGATGTCTTCCGCCGCGATGGTCTCTTTGCGGATGCGGCTTTCAGCAAAGGCGATGTCTTCGGGGATTTGGGGGCTGAGGTGATGGCAGACCATCAGCATGTCGAGATGCTCGGCCACCGTGTTGATGGTGTAGGGCCTTGTCGGATTGGTGGACGAGGGCAATACGTTGGACAGTCCCGCCACCTTGATGATGTCAGGCGCATGGCCGCCGCCCGCGCCCTCGCTATGGAAGGTGTGGATGGTGCGGCCCTTGAAGGCGGCAATCGTCTCCTCGACGAAGCCCGATTCATTCAGCGTGTCGGTGTGGATCGCCACTTGCACATCGTGCGCGTCTGCAACGCTGAGGCAGTTGTCGATGGCCGCTGGCGTCGTGCCCCAGTCTTCATGCAACTTGAGACCGCAGGCGCCGGCGAGAATCATTTCCTCCAGCGCTTGCGGCAGCGAGCTATTGCCCTTGCCCATGAAGCCCAGATTCATCGGGAAGGCGTCGGCGGCCTCGATCATCCGCATCAAATGCCAGGCCCCGGTGCAGGTGGTGGCCAGCGTGCCATGGGCCGGGCCGGTGCCGCCGCCGAGCATGGTGGTGACGCCCGAATAGAGCGCTTCCTCGAGTTGCTGCGGAGCGATGAAGTGAATGTGGGAATCAACTCCGCCCGCTGTGAGGATCTTGCCTTCGCCGGCGATGATTTCGGTTGATGGACCGATGATGAGGGTGACACCTGGCTGCGTATCGGGGTTGCCCGCCTTGCCGATGCCTGCGATGCGGCCGCCGCGCAGACCGACGTCGGCCTTGTAGATGCCGGAGTGATCGAGGATCAGCGCATTGGTGATGACGGTATCAAGCGCACCCGCCGCGCGCGACAGTTGCGACTGGCCCATGCCATCGCGGATCACCTTGCCGCCGCCGAATTTCACTTCCTCGCCGTGGATGGTGAAATCCTTCTCGACCTCGATGAAGAGTTCGGTATCAGCCAGCCGCACCCGGTCGCCGACGGTCGGGCCATACATGGCAGCATAGGTGGCGCGGGAAAGGGAGGTCATTGAGTTCCACCCATGTCTGAAACTCTTGGCCACTTGTCGCCGTTCAGTCTGGCAATGAAATCATAGTGCATCGAAGCATAGGGGCTTGCTGTCACGGGTCCTCCATCCCAGCTGATCGTCATGTTGTCACATGAGAGCCCGTATTCGAGGAAGCTGGCCACATCGTGAATGGCGCTCTCACGTGCTTCGTCAATCATTTGTGCGACAATCTCTCTGTTGCGGGGGGTCAATTCAAGCAGGAACGATTTCCGCGCAGCCTCTTCTTCGTCCAATGGCAGATCGTCGTCGTTTGTTCTCTCGGAATGCCCTTGTTCCCTTATTAGGGCCGCAGTAACATCGTGACTGGCAATCGAGACAAGTTCGTCAATGAATTTTTCGTATGCGTGATGGACAGCCATCACAATTTCCCCATCACCTTGCCCTGAAACCCATAGACGTGGCGCAAGCCGCCGTAGGGGACGAGCGTCACCTCGCGGCGCTGGCCGGGTTCGAAGCGCACGGCGGTGCCCGCCGCGATGTCGAGCCGATGCCCGCGCGCCTTGGCACGATCGAAGCTGAGCGCGTCGTTGGTTTCGAAGAAATGATAATGTGAGCCGACTTGAATGGGCCGGTCGCCGGTGTTGGCAACCTCAATGGTGACCCTCACGGCACCAACATTCAGTTCGATGTCGCAAGACTTTGGGATGATTTCGCCGGGGATCATGGGCGGGGCCTCTCAGCGGATCGGTTGATGGACGGTGACGAGCTTGGTGCCATCGGGAAACGTGGCTTCGACCTGCACGTCGTGGATCATCTCGGCGATGCCATCCATCACCTGGGCGCGGGTGATGACATGGGCGGCCTTCTCCATAAGATCGGCAACCGATGTTCCGTCGCGTGCGCCTTCGACCACATAGTCGGTGATAAGAGCAATGGCTTCCGGATGGTTGAGCTTGACGCCCCGCTCCAGGCGCCGCCGCGCCACGATGGCCGCCATGGCGACCAGCAGCTTGTCCTTCTCGCGCGGCATCAGTTGCATGGTTTTTCCTCAGAATGACCAGGTTTTAGGCAGGCCAACGCCCCCAGCCAGCACCGAAAGGGCTGGAATCAGGGCCTTGCGCAGTTCAAAGCCGTCTCTCGCCGCCAGCCTTGCAACCAGCTTGCCAGACCAGGCACTGGCGCTGCCCGTGGCACCGATTTGCGCGCGGACCTGGTCCACGAACCGTTCGGCTTGGGCATCGACCAGCAGCACGGTGGCAAAGGCGCGGGCGTTGCCCAGCGTGGCGAGGCTTACGGGCGGCGCACCGTCGAAGGCCAGGTCATCGGCGAAGATCAGCTTGCCCGCGCGGGCGACGCGCCAGCGGTCGCGGAGCATCGCGCGCGCCACCGTCTCGCCACTGGCCTCGCGGCCCAGCACCACGCTTTCAACCGCGAGGAAACGCGCATCGCTGGCCAGATCGGCTTCAATCGTCCGCGACAGCGACGCGCCATCGAACAGGATCGATTCGTTCGGCAGCCAGAAGAGCGAAGCGCCGGCACCGGCCTTGAGCTTCACATCGACAGTCGCCGCAGGACCCAGCGTGCGGTAGACGCGCTCGGCGGCTTGCGAGGTGATGGTGAGTTGGCCTTGACGCTCAACTGTGATGTCGAAGGCGAAACGGTCGCCGCCCGCCAGCCCGCCGCCAGTGTTGATGAGGATGGCCTCGGTGCTGCCGCGCGGCAGGCGCACTTTCGCCGCCCCTTCTTCGCGCATGCGGCGGAGGCCCATTGGACCGACACTCAGCACGATGCTGCCTTCCGAACGTTGATGGCGGATTGCCATAGCGGCTGTCATGCGAGTTTTTTCCAGGCGATTGCGAACAGGTCGGGAGCGAGAGTCTCTACCGTCACCATTGCCTTCAGCAGCGCGGCGGCCTCTTTGTGGCGGCCATCCGCGGTTTTGAGCGGCTTCAGGATTTCGCTCAGATATGCCTCGAACATCGCCAACGTGATTTTTCCGCCGCCCTCGAGTTTCACGCCGTGGCGCAACCACTGCCAGAGGTGAGCGCGGTAGAGGTCGAGACTTGCATTATCTTCGATCATCGCATCAACGGTGATAGAACCCCGCCCGGCAAGCCAGGCTTCGAGCATGAGGACTGCGGCATTGATTGTGTGCTGGAAAATCTCGGACGTGACCTTGCCATCGCCGGGCTTCAACAGATCGCTTTGCTTGAGGGTGACGTCGTCGCGCGACACATAAATCTGGTTGGGCGTCGGCATGTCATCGTTGAAGACCTTGATTGCCGCTGCCGCTTGTTCCGGTGTTGACGTCCAGATGCCGTCGAAGCCTGAACGCACAGCGTGTTCGGCGTGTGGCCGGGCATCATCGCGCGTCAGTGGCGCCATGGCCAGAACACCGCGCCGGTGCGCCGTGCGGATGACCAGGCCACTCAACCCCATGACATCGAGGCCATGGCGTTGATCGCTCAAGGACAGTCCGGCAATATGCTCGCGCAACTCATGGACGATCTCGTCGACCTCGAAAGCCGCCGAGAGCGTATCGACGCGCACCTGCAGGCGGATCGATCCCGAGGGCAATCCCAGCAGGCTTTGCGCATGCAGCAAGATGTCGTTCCATGTCCGCGCTTCCGCCTGCGAGGCGATATCGATCAAGCTCAGATAGGGACCAGACGCCTTGGCCAGTGCCGCCTTGGCGTTGTGAAAGAGATAGAGCCCGGCATCGAACAGACCGGCGGCGATGGGCTTTCCGTCACATTTCACGCGGGGTTCATCGCCCAGCAGGCGGCGCGGCTGCACCATCAGCGTTGCGAGGCGCTGCGACAGTGACACGCGGCGGCCCGAGACCTTGTCGACATGCTCCATGGCGCTGGTCCAGCGGTCCATGAGATTGATGTGGCCATCGATGAGATTGCCCCAGCTGGGCGATGTGAAATCGGCGAAATCGGCGAGGCAGAGTCTGGCGCCTGAGTTCAGCGCGGTGAGTAGTTCCTTGCGCGATACATTGGTGACGATGCCGCAGCGCAGATCGGTGAGATCGCGCGGCGGCGCTGCGGCTTTCCACGAACCGGCTCGAATGGCCGAGGTGTTCGGTTTGAAATCTGGCAGCCCGGCCTTTATGGCGGCGGCGGCGCGTTGCAGCTTCAGCTGGTCTAGCGTGGATTTGGCGCCACGTTGAAGTTCCGCCACGAAGTGCAAGGCGTCGGATGACAGCACGCGCGCCGCTTCGCGGCTTACCTTAGAAACGATCTCGATGCCCTTGGGAAGTTTTGCCATGGCTCAAGCGATCCCGTTGAGCTTGGGCGGCTTCGGCCCGCCATAGGCCCAGTCGAGCAACTCGACGGTGTGGACAATGGGAATGGCAGTGCCCATGCCGATCTGGGTGATGCAGCCGATGTTACCGGTGGCGATGGCCTGTGGTGCGAGGGACTCGATGTTTGCCACCTTGCGGTCGCGGAGCCGTGTGGCGATTTCCGGTTGCAGGATATTGTAGGTGCCAGCCGATCCGCAGCACAGATGGCCCTCTGGCACTTCCATCACCTCAAATCCGGCGCGGCGCAAAAGGTTGAGAGGTTCTGACTTGATGTTTTGACCATGCTGCATCGAGCAGGCAGAATGATAGGCGAGCCGCATCGACATCTTCGCTTGCGGGAGATCTTCACCTGCGAGGAACTCGGTCACATCCTTCGCCTTGGCACTGATGGCCTGGGCTCTCTCGGCATAAGCGGGGTCGAGCCGCAGCATGTGACCATAGTCCTTGATCGTCGTGCCGCAGCCTGACGCGGTGATGATGACACTGTCGACATTCGCTGCTGTCCACTGGTCGACCGAACGCCTGGCTCTCGCCAGTGCATCAGCTTCCTTGCCCATGTGATGGGTGAGCGAACCGCAGCAAGCTTCCTCGCCCGACACCACGACCTCATAACCGAGCCGGGTGAGCAGCCGCAACGTCGCGGCATTGATGCCGGGGTCGAGCACACTCTGCACGCAACCCATGAGCAGTGCCACGCGGCCTTTCTTCTGGCCTTCTGCCGGATAGGTGCCGGGCGCTCCGAAACGCTCCGGTGCCGGCATCACCTTGGGCACGAGGCTGAGCAATGCGGCGATTCGCGTGGCACCGAAGGAGGCGGCAACACTCGTCAGTGGCGATGCCAGTTTTGCGGCGATCAGTGACAGGCGGAACAGGCCGGGGCGCGGCATGGTGAAAGCCAGCACATCGCGCAACAGCCGCTCGAACATCGGGCGCTTGTAGGTCTCCTCGACATGGGCGCGGGCCTCGTCGATCAAGTGCATGTAGTTGACGCCCGAGGGGCAGGTCGTCATGCAAGAGAGACACGACAAGCAGCGGTCAACATGCTTCACGGTCTGCTCGGTTGCCGCCGCACCGCTCTCCAGCATGTTCTTGATGAGATAGATGCGGCCCCTGGGAGAATCGAGTTCGTCGCCGAGCAGCACATAGGTGGGACACGTCGCTGTGCAGAAGCCGCAATGCACGCATTTCCGCAGGATGGTGTTGGCCTCCGCAATGCGCGGTGTCGCCAGTTGCTCTGCTGTGAATGTGGTTTGCATCACACCCCCCGGTACATGCGGCCGGGATTGAGCAGATGCTGCGGGTCGAACGAGGCCTTGACCCTTGCCGAGAGTGCTGCCAGTGCGGCGGCTTGCGGTTGGAATACATCAACGCTGGCGCGCGTCGCTTCACTGGCGCGCAACAGCATGGCATGGCCTGACGGCATGGCCTGCCTGATCAAAGCGGCGCCTGCATCGGGTGTGCTGGGAAGTTCGATCCAGATGAGGCCGCCTGCCCAGTCGAAACAATAGCGTAAATCTGTCTGTGTACGGAGTGTTGCGATGATGCCGGGTGCGTTTGATGGTGTGACCGACAGCCGCCAGAGTGGACGTGAGAGATCGCCTGCGAACATTCCCGCATCGCGGATCGCCTGCCACTTCGTCATCGAGCTCTTCGCCGCCAGCACCTGCACGGTGCGGCCGAGGGCTTTTGCCAACTGGTCGCGGCGATAGGCGACCGAGGGCGCGATGCCCTCAAGCCGCAGGTAGACGCCTTCACCCGGAATGAAGGCCGCCCCGGAAACTTCGCATGACGATTGCATGGCGAGGCTCATCGCCGCGACGGCTTGTGCATCATCGAGACTTTCGAGCACGATGGTCTCTTCCGTTTCGGGCCGTGGCAGAACCTTGAGAATGACCGATGTCATCGCCGCCAGCGTGCCATAGGACCCGGTGAGCAGCTTCGGTAGATCATAGCCCGTCACGTTCTTCACCACCCGCGCGCCGTTCTTGATCACATCGCCAACGCCGGTGACACCATGGAAGCCCATGACATGATCGCGCGCAGCACCCGACTTGATGCGGCGGGGGCCGGAGAGATTGCAGGCGACGAGCCCGCCGATGCTGCCGCTGTGCTGGCTGCCAAGCACGGCGGAAAAATCTGGCGGCTCGAATGCCAGCTGCTGGCCCTTGGCCGATATCAGCGCCTCGACATCGGCGAGGCTTGCGCCTGTGCCGACTTCGAGGATCAATTCCTCCGGCTCGTAGATGATGACATCCGCGAATGCCGACAGATCGAGCGTGCGGGCCGCTTGCGCCGGGCGTCCGAGGCCGCGCTTGGTGCCCGTGCCGATGATCTCGAACGGACCCTCGGCACCGCGCACGCACTCCGCCAGATCGGTCTCCGATGACGGCTGCAGGTCACCAGCCATCAGAATCTCGGAATATCGGCAAAGGGCAGTTGCCCGGAGCGGACATGCATGCGGCCAAGCTCGGCGCAGCGGTGCAATGTCGGAAAAACCTTGCCGGGGTTGAGCAGGCCCTGATCGTCGAAGGCACATTTGACCCGCATTTGCTGGGCAAGCTCGATCTCGCTGAACATTTCCGGCATCAAGTCGCGCTTCTCGATGCCGACGCCATGTTCGCCGGTCAGCACGCCGCCGACCTTGACGCAGAGCCTGAGGATATCGGCGCCGAATTGCTCGGCCCGGTCGAGCTCGCCCGCCACATTGGCATCGAACAGGATCAGCGGATGCAGGTTGCCGTCACCAGCATGAAACACATTGGCGACGCGAAGCCCGTGTTTCAGCGACAGCTCGCTCATACCGCGCAGAACTTCTGGCAGGCGCTTTCTCGGGATTGTGCCATCCATGCAAATGTAATCGGGAGAAATGCGCCCGACTGCCGGGAAGGCTGCCTTGCGCCCCGCCCAGAACAGCAGCCGTTCGGCTTCCGAATTCGAGACGCGGAGTGTCGCTGAATTGTTGGCCTTGGCGATTTCGGTGACGCGCTCGATCAGGTGATCGACTTCCACCTGCGGACCATCGAGTTCGACGATCAGCAGCGCCTCGACATCGAGCGGATAATCGGCATGCACGAACTCCTCCGCCGCATGGATGGCGGGGCGGTCCATCATTTCCATGCCGCCCGGAATGATGCCGGCGGAAATGATGGCGGCAACACAAGCGCCACCATCCTCACTGGTGGGAAAGCCGACCAGCACGGCACGCGCCGTCTCGGGTTTTTGCAGGATGCGCACGGTCACTTCGGTGACAACACCCAACAGTCCCTCGGAGCCAGTCATCAACCCCAACAGATCGTAGCCATCGGAATCGAGGTGCTTGCCGCCGAGCCGGATGATCTCGCCGGTGATCAGCACCATCTCGATGCCCAGCACATTGTTGGCGGTAAGGCCATACTTCAGGCAGTGCACGCCGCCGGAATTTTCCGCGACATTGCCGCCAATCGAACAGGCGATCTGCGAGGAGGGATCGGGCGCATAGTAGAAGCCCTTGGACTCGACAGCCCTGGTGATGGCGAGATTGGTGACGCCGGGCTGCACCACAGCGCAGCGGTTGGCATAATCGATATCCAGCACCTTGTTGAATTTCGACAGGCCCAGCAGAATGCCATCAGCCAGCGGCAGGGCGCCCCCCGACAATGAGGTTCCGGCACCGCGCGGCACCACCTTGATGCCTTGGGCGTGGGCATATTTCAGAATGTCCGAGACCTGCGCCGTGGTCTCCGGCAGCACCACCACCAGCGGCATCTGCCGGTAGGCGGTGAGGCCATCGGTCTCGAAGGCCCGCATCTCGATGGGCTGTGCAATCACCCCTTCGCCCGGCACGATCTTCCGCAAGGCGGCGGCGATCTCGTCGCGGCGCGCCAGAACGGTGGAATCGGGGAGCGGCATGGTCAGCATGGGATGCGTCGATTTGCTCTGTCGTTTCAGTCAGGCCATGAAATAGCCCCCGTCCGATCCCGAATGCAACGGGAGATCGGCGCGCATGGCCTCACTGCGAGCAACGGGCAGCAATCGGGCTTGCGGGACTTGGCCGGGGCTGGCAAAACCCGCATGCCCTGTGTTTGTCCTGAGGACCCATGCCTGAATCTCGCCCGCGCGTCGGACTGTTCGTCACCTGCCTAGTCGACATGATGCGGCCATCGATCGGCTTTGCCGCCGTGAAACTGCTGGAAGATGCCGGATGCAGCGTCGAGGTACCGGAGGCCCAGACCTGCTGCGGCCAGCCGGCGCATAATTCCGGTGACAAGCGCGATGCGGCGGCCTTGGCCCGCAATGTCATCGCCGCCTTCAAGGGTTTCGATCATGTCGTGGTGCCATCAGGTTCCTGCGGCGGCATGATCATCAAGCATTATCCCGAGCTCTTTGCCGAAGGTACGGCCGATCATGCGGCGGCCGTGGAATTGTCGGGACGCACTCACGAATTGGTGTCCTTCCTGACGCGAGTAATGAAGGTCACGAAAGTTGACGCGCAATTTTCTGCCCGCGCCACCTATCATGACTCGTGCTCAGGGCTTCGCGAACTCGGCATCAAGGAAGAACCACGCCAGCTTCTGGCGACGGTGGAGGGTGTTTCGCTGCGCGAGATGACCGACTCGGATGTGTGTTGCGGTTTCGGCGGCACCTTCTGTGTGAAATATCCCGGCATCTCCGACAAGATGCTGGAGAAGAAGCTGAAGCACATCGCCACCACCGGTGCCGATACACTGATCGCCGGTGACTTGGGTTGCCTGATGAACATGGCGGGCAAGCTGAAGCGCCAGGGCTCGCCCATCAAGGTGCGCCACGTCGCCGAGGTGCTGGCGGGCGACATGGCAACGCCGTCGCTCGGCGAGGCCGAGTGATGGAAGCCTCCGCCGCCACCTTCCCCGATAATGTCACCAAGGCGCTGGCTGACGGGACGTTGCAATTTGCCATGACCGAGACCGGCCCGCGCTTCATGAAGAAGCGCACGGTGGCGCGTGACTCCTTGCCGGAATTCGATGCGCTGCGTGACCAGTCGCGCGACATCAAGGACCATGTGCTCGAATATCTCGACATCTATCTCGAGCGTTATGAGGAAAAGGTCCAGGCCTCGGGCGGCCAGGTGCATTGGGCGGCGACGGCCGATGAGGCGCGCGCGCTAATTCTCGGCATTTGCCAGCGGGTGGGCGCCAAGATCGTCACCAAGGGCAAGTCGATGATCTCCGAGGAGATCGACCTCAACCACCATCTCGAAGACAATGGCATCCAGCCGGTCGAGACCGATCTTGGCGAATACCTGATCCAGCTCAGGAATGAGCGCCCGAGCCACATCATCGCCCCCGCCGTGCATCTGACGCGCGATCAGGTCGAGGCGGATTTCCGCAAAGCTCACACCCATCTCGATCCCAACCGCGACCTGACCGAGATTCCGGCACTGGTGGAAGAGGCCCGCACTGTGTTGCGGCAGAAATATTTCGCAGCCGATGTTGGCGTGACCGGTGCCAACTTCCTCATCGCCGAGACGGGAACCTCGATCATCGTCACCAACGAGGGCAATGGCGACCTGACGCAACTGTTGCCGAAGGTTCACATCGTCATCGCCTCGATCGAGAAGATCGTGCCGACGCTGGAAGATGCCTCGACCATCCTGCGTGTGCTGGCGCGCTCGGCAACGGGACAGGATTTTTCCAACTACACGACACTGTCGACAGGCCCGAAACGCGATGGTGATCCTGATGGGCCGGAGGAATATCACGTCGTCATTCTCGACAATGGCCGCTCCAATGTGCTGGGCACCGAGTTTCAGGACATGCTGCGCTGCATCCGTTGCGGCGCCTGCCTCAATCATTGCCCGGTCTATCAGGCAGTTGGCGGCCATGCCTATGGCTGGGTCTATCCTGGTCCCATTGGCTCGGTGGTGACGCCGGCACTCGTTGGTATCGAGAATGCCAAGCACCTGCCCAACGCATCGACCTTCTGTGGCCGCTGCGAGGAAGTCTGCCCGATGCGTATTCCACTGCCGAAGATGCTGCGCCACTGGCGCGAGAAGGAATTCGAGAAGCACCTGCAGCCGGTGGCGATGCGCTGGGGCATGGGCGTCTGGGGTTATTTCGCCAGGCGCCCGAAGCTCTACCGCTTCGCCAC
>JANLTS010000638.1:0-3904 GCA_031363045.1 Hyphomicrobiales bacterium | reverse complement strand
CGGACGTATTTGACACCTACCTGAGCGTGCATGGTGACATCGCGCATCGGAGTTTTGTCCTCCGTCAATCGCGTCGTGAACTGGTTGTCAGCTTTCAGGGTTGAGCTGCCATGCTAGTCGTAGGTAACGTCGCGATGGGCCAGGAGCGGTAACGGCACTTAGCAAGTGCTTGCGCTTAGTGACTGGCAAGTGTGGTTTCCAATTCAGCCACCCGTTCCTTCAACGGCATCACAATGGACATGACTTGCGCCTGTGTGAAACGCGGGGTGATGTGTTGTGGGCAGTTCCAGTCATAACCTTCGACCGAAACAATCATGCCGCGCTCAACACGCGCGCGATAGTCGGGAGTTTCGAGTTTTTCCAGCAACGCGGCATCGTCTTCGTTTGTGAACCTCACACGGCCCAAGAGCTTCAAACGCGTCTGGTTCGCGTAGTCCATGAAGAAGAGCGAGACGCGATCATCGGCGCGCAGATTGCCCACGCTGATGTATTGGCGATTGCCGGTAAAATCGGCAAAGCCGATGGTCTTGTTGTCGATGACGCGAACGAAGCCCGGGGGGCCACCGCGATGTTGGATGTAGGGCCAGCCGGTTTCGCTGACAGTTGCCATATAGAAGCTGTCGCGCCCGGCAATGAAGCTTGCCTCATGCTCTCCCAGCCTGTCGTGGCTGGCTTCTCCCCCTTCAAAACGGGCATAGCTGCGCCGACTGCCTTTCAGTTCCTGCTCATGCTTCACGCCGGGCGTGAAGGCTATCTCTGCAAATTTGTGGGCCATGGATTTTCCTGCTGTCTCTAAAGGTCAAGTTCGTTGAGGCCGGGGTGATCCGTAGGGCGCGGCCCTGACGGCCAATGAAATTTGCGCTCACGTTCTTCGATTGCCAGATCATTGATGCTGGCAAATCTCTGCTGCATCAGACCTTGCTCGTCAAATTCCCAATTCTCGTTGCCGTAAGACCGGAACCATTGGTTCTGGTCATCGTGCCATTCATAGGCAAAGCGCACGGCAACGCGGTTGCCGTGAAAGGCCCAAACCTCTTTGATGAGGCGATAGTCCTGTTCGCGCGCCCATTTGCGCGTGAGAAAGCCGACGATTTCGCGGCGACCCTTCGGGAACTCCGCCCGGTTCCGCCATTTGCTGTCTTCGGTGTAGGCAAGCGCCACACGTTCGGGATCTTTGGAGTTCCACGCATCCTCTGCTTTGCGGGCTTTCTGGATTGCGGTGTCGCGGGTGAAGGGCGGGAAGGGTGGCTTGGCTGACATGGATTTGTGCCTTTGTTCGATATGGTGGTGATTGGGGGCGGCGCGTCGTGCCACCCCCGGAGTGGTCACTTGCTCAGGCTGCCTTCTTTGCAGGTGCGACTTCGGGGAAGTCGATTTCGGTCCCGGTGACGTTGTTGATGTAGTTGGTCAATGTGTTGAGAGCCACGTGCGAGATGATCTCGATCACTTCCGCATCATCGTAGCCAGCGGTCTTGACGTTCTGGAGTTCAACAGCCGAAACATGTCCGCGAGCTTTCACGATCTGTGTTGCAAAGTGTATGGCAGCACGTGCCTTGGGATCAGCTGACGTGCCGCCGCGGTTTGCTGCGATTTCCACATCATCAAGCTTTGCCAAATTCTTGCCGAGATAGCTGTGGGCGGCGAGGCAATAATCGCATCCATTGATTTCAGCCACGGCGAGCGCAATGCGCTCACGGGTCTTGGCATCCAACATGCCCTTTGACAGAGCACTGTTAAGGCCGAGATAGCCTTCCAGCGCTGCGGGGCTGTTGCCGACCATGCGGAAAAGATTAGGAACACTTCCGAGCATCTTTTTGACGGCTTCGAGCAATGGGCGCGAGGCGGCTGGGCTGGCTTCAATCGACGCTGGGGTGGTGATGTTTGACATGGGAAATTCTCCTGGGTTTCAAAGGTGTTGGCTCCGAGTGTTTCGGGTGAACAGGAAATAGGTTGTTCCGGCGCATAAAATAATATCCGTTGTTTGGAATTAATTATTCCGGTATATGGAATAATATGGATCGTTTCAACGAGCTTCGCGTCTTTGTCGCGGTTGCCGACCATGGTGGGCTGGCAAAGGCGGCGAGCGATCTTCGCAGTTCGCCGCCAGCAGTCACGCGTACGATCGCCGCTCTTGAAGAACGCCTAGGGGTACGACTCTTTGAGCGCACGACCCGGAGCCTGCGTTTGACGGAGCCGGGTGCGATTTTTCTGGATGACGCCAGGCGGTTGCTCGGTGAGCTTGAAGAGGCAGAGCAGAATATGGCTGGCCAGGCCAAGGTGCTGAGCGGCCATTTGACCGTTACTGCCTCGCTTACTTTTGGGCGGGCCATGTTGCAGCCGATCATATTGGAATTCATCGAAGCGCACCCGCGCATCAACGTCTCAATGCTGTTGTTTGATCGTGTTGTTGATCTTATCGATGAGGGATTTGATCTTGCTGTGCGCATTGCTAATTTGCCGGACTCATCGCTGGTTTCGCGGCATGTCGGAGACGTCAGCCGTATGTTGGTCGCCAGCCCTGCCTATCTTGCAAAGCGCGGGATACCGACAACACCAGATGATTTGTTGCTGCACACGATCATTGCGCTGCCTGCGTTGATGCCCAATCGCGAGTGGAGATATTCGAAAGCCGGCAAGCCGGCCCGCCTCGCCCTACCTGCACGCCTTGAAATCAACGATGCCCATGCT
Organism: Hyphomicrobiales bacterium; assembly: GCA_031363045.1. Taxonomy (GTDB): domain Bacteria; phylum Pseudomonadota; class Alphaproteobacteria; order Rhizobiales; family Aestuariivirgaceae; genus Aestuariivirga. The sequence continues at coordinate 1,216 of JANLTS010000638.1, read as the reverse complement.
TGCATTGATGCGGCCGAGCGCGGCAAGGGCATCACCGTTGCCCTGTCTTACATGGTGCGGGATGCCATGCTTGATGGGCGGTTGGTTCCCGTGCTGCCAGCGTTTGCCCAAGTGCCCGTGCCGGTCAATTTTGTCTATGCACAACGACGCATGGTGATGCCCAAGGTCAGGGCCTTTATTGACTTCGCGGCACCAAGACTGAGTGCTGCCCTGTCCGAAAGGACCACAATCACTTAGATGATTAATCCGGATTATTCGAGTTCACAAGACTGTATTTTGTCCTCTCCGCTGTCACCAGGCCCGCTTTAGGTCAATCACGTCGCGGACTGACTGTCAGCTTCCAGGGTTGAGCGGTCGTGCTCCTCGCAGCCACTGCCGCAACCGGCTGGCTGCAATGCCATGTCTTGTTGATTTTGGTCGTGGCGGGCGACCGTCGACATGCACGGATGAGTTGAAATGTTGGTACAACGCGCCGATGCTAACCCAGGTTTTGATCTGAGTTTTGACAGGCTTCAAAAACGACCGTTTTTGACAAGCGACGCAACTTTTCGCGGAGTGCAAAATTCAAAAATCCTGCCCGACGGGTTTTTGGCTCAAGAAAGGGGTGTTCTGAGAGAGACGAATGAACCCTCAGAATCCACACTGCTATATACCTAAGGAACGACTTGGGCGAAGTACTAGTTGCCAGCGTGGCGCAGCACGTGCCGCAGATCACGGCCGACGCACAACCGAAATTGTTTTGAGTGAGATAAGGCAGGGGGAAAATGGCGCGACTAAGCTTTCTTCTCAGCCCGCAATCACCGCGCTCGCCAGTTTGGATCGAACCCGCCAAGCGGCCGCGACATCCGAGTGAACGGCAATTGCGGTTAGCTCCGAGGGCGCTTTACGCTTTTTCCCGCGTTAACCGCTCTGCGAAGGATATTCCGATGGCGGAAAGTACGAACGTGAAGTGGATCACTGCCACCATCGCTACGATCTGTATGTTTTCCAAACTCAGGTCGCCGCCCAAGTAAGTCTTCAACGCATGAACGCCTGAAATGGAGATGATGGCGAATGCGAGCTTCAGCTTGAGGTTGTAGGTATTGACGTGGTCCAACCAGTCCGGCTTTTTCACGTCCTTGTTGTCAAAGTGTCCGGTGGTCACGAAGAGCGATACACCCGCCAGCGCAACAACCCATACAAGCTGCGCCACCATCGTCATGTCGACCAGTTCAAG
>JANLTS010000600.1:0-1931 GCA_031363045.1 Hyphomicrobiales bacterium | reverse complement strand
TCGACGGATTTGGTCCAGCCGAGATCGACTTCCTCGATTTTTGCTCCAAGGCGCTGGAAGACCTCGAGCGTTCGCATCAAGTTCTGGCGCACATCGCTATCGACCTCGACGTAGCCGAAATCCACCGACCAGGCGATCTTCATGCCCTTGATGCTTGTGGGCTCCATCGGCAGCTTGACGATGGTCCGTATCGAATCGTGATCGAGCGGATGGGGACCAGCGGTGATCGCCTGCATCAGCGCCACATCGGCAACACTGCGGGTCATCGGCCCACAATGGTTGAAGCGGTCGAAATTGGCGGGTGGGCCATCGGGATTGCGGCCATGCGGGGGCTTGAAACCGATAATGCCGCACGCCGAGGCCGGAATGCGGATCGAGCCACCTATGTCGGTGCCGGTGGCAAGTGTGGTGAGGCCTGCCGCCAAGGCGGCGCCCGAACCACCCGACGAACCGCCCGGCCCCCATTCAGTATTCCACGGGTTGCGGGTGACGCCCCAGATGCGCGAATGGGTGACGCCCGAGAGGCAGAATTCCGGTGTGGTGGTGCGCGCGAAGATGATGGCGCCGGCAGTCTCAAGCCGCTCGATCATCGGGTCGGAATGTTCGTCAATCGAATCCTTGAAGATCAGCGAGCCATGCGTGGTGCGCTTGCCGCCCACGCGCTGGGCATCCTTCACCGCCAACGGGATGCCATCGAGCGGCGCGGTTTCGGCACCGCGCTTCATGTAGCGGGCCTCAGCAGCGCGGGCTTTCAGCAGTGCCTGTTCAAAGTAGCGATCGGCAAAACAATTGATGGCGGGGTTGACGCGTTCCGACCGGGCGATCAAATCCGTCATCAATTCCAATGGGCTGAGCTTGCGCTTCTTGAACAGCGCCAATGCCGCGCTGGCGGAGAGATAACACAGATCTTCATTGCTCATTGGTAGCGGTCCGTCTCGCGTTGCTCATGGACAAGCCGGGGGTTCCGGCGCTAGTCATCAGCCACCAATTTGAACAGGATCAGGGAGAGAAGTCCATGGCCGGCAGGCTTCACGGCAAGACCGCTATCGTTACCTCGGCGGGACAGGGCATCGGGCGGGCCTCGGCCATCGTCATGGCGAAAGAAGGGGCCAAGGTGTGGGCCACCGACATCAACGCGGACGCCCTGGCGTCGCTCGCCGCCGAACAGAAGGGCATCGAGACTTTCACGCTGAATGTCTTGAAGCAGGACGAGATCGATGCGGCGGCGGCCCGCGTCGGCACGCCCGACATTTTGTTCAACTGCTCTGGCTTCGTTCACGCCGGCACCATCATGGAGACCGATGACAAGGCCTGGGACTTCTCCTTTGACCTAAACGTCAAGGCGCATTTCCACATGATCAAGGCGTTCATGCCGGGCTGGCTGGCGCGTGGCCAGGGCACAATCATCAACATGGCCTCGGCTGCCTCCTCGATCAAAGGCGTTCCCAACCGCTTCGCCTATGGCGCGACGAAGGCGGCGGTGATCGGCATGACCAAGGCGCTGGCCGCCGACTTCACGTCGAAGGGCATCCGCGTCAATGCCATCTGCCCCGGCACAGTCGACAGCCCGTCTCTGATGGAGCGGCTGAAAGCCACAGGCGACTTCGAGGCGGCGAAATCGGCTTTCATCTCGCGCCAGCCGATGGGGCGCATGGCGCGTGCCGATGAAATCGGCATGCTGGTGGTTTATCTGGCAAGCGATGAGGCGGCTTTCATCACCGGCCAGACGTTTGTCATCGATGGCGGCTGGTCGCTCTGATTGCACCGATCTGGCTTGGCAAAGGCCCATATACAGGCATAGGATAGCCTACCAACCGCCATCAAGAGCGTGTCAGGAGGGGTTATATTTTGCCAGCAGGCCAAACCGCCATCGAGGCGAAGGGCGTAACGAAGGCGTTTCAAAGTTCCGGTTCGGACCCGGTCAAAGCACT
>JANLTS010000360.1:0-4806 GCA_031363045.1 Hyphomicrobiales bacterium | reverse complement strand
GCCATGAACCGCCGCATCACGCTTGAAACCGAATTCGCCATTTCGGGTCCCGCTGCTGGTCACGAGATGATGAAGACCTCATACGATGCTACCGGTACGAAAGTGCGCGGCACCAACTATAATTGCGGCGGCGGTGTTACTGCCTGGGGCACCTTGCTGTCGTGTGAGGAAGGTGCATCTGACACGTTCGGCGGCGATATCACCAAGACCGCCAACAAGGACGCGCTGGAGCGCTATGGTTATGATGGTTCGGATTATTACGGCCGGGCCCGCTTCGATGACCGCTTCAACGTCGAGAAGGAACCGAATGAACCTAACCGCTTCGACTGGGTGATCGAGATCGATCCCTATGACGCGGCCTCGACGCCGGTGAAGCGCACGGCACTCGGGCGCTTCGCGCATGAGGCCGCGACCATGATCGTCAACAAGGACGGCAAGGCCGTCGTCTACATGGGTGACGACGATTACTTCGAATATATCTACCGCTTCGTTTCGGCTGCTGCTTATGACCCGGCAAAGCCCGAGACGGGCAAGAACATCCTCGATGATGGCATTCTGTCAGTTGCCAAGTTCAATGCCGACGGCACCATGACGTGGATGCCGCTGGTGCAAGGCCAAGGCCCGCTAACGGCGGAGAATGGTTTTGCGACGCAGGCCGACGTTTTGATCAACACGCGGCAGGCGGCCGATAAGCTTGGCGCCACGCCGATGGACCGCCCCGAAGGCATGGGACCCAACCCGGCGACGGGCCGCGTCTATGCGATCATGACCAAGAACAAGAAGATCACCGGCGACAAGCTCAACCCGGTCAACACCCGCCCTGAGAACCACTACGGCCATATCGTCGAACTGATCCCGCCAGGCGGTAGTGGTGCCGAAGCCGATCATTCGGCCGATACCTACCAATGGGACCTGTTCGTGCTCTGCGGCAACCCCAAGGATGCCAAACACGGAGCCAAGTTCCATCCCGCCACCAGCGAGGATGGCTGGTTCGTCACCCCCGACAACCTGACGTTCGATGCCAAGGGCCGGATGTATGTGGCAACTGACGGCGCCAATGATTTCGATTTGCCGGATGGCATCTATGGTGTTGACACCGAAGGCCCGGCGCGCGGCTTGCCCAAGCTGCTGTTCACAGCGCCGCATGGCGCAGAGTGCGCTGGCCCGTGCTTCACACCCGATGGCAAGACGCTGTTCGTCTCCGTGCAGCATCCGGCTGAAGACGCCGAGACGCTGGACAAGGCCGGCACCCGTTGGCCGGATTTTAATGGCAACAATCTGCCGCGCCCCGCCGTCGTGGCGATCCAACGCCAGGATAATGACGAAATCGGTGCCTGACCTTTGTCTTGAGTGCAGAACACACGGGCGGGGGTCTCGGACTCCCGCCCTATTTTGTTTCTGTGTTATCTCCCCACCGATCCATGACGCCGCCGTTGCTTGGGCCAGCGAAAAACTTGTTCGGCATCCTCCAACTCAATGACGACGTTGTCCGCCTGCCCAGTCTAGAGATGGCGTACTGCGGGGGGCCGCACCGAGGATTGGAACCGCCGCGCGACACCAATTCTCTTTTCGGGAGAATGACCATGAACGTACGCCTCGCCCAACTAAAACCGCACAGTGTCGATCCGGTAACCGCCCGCCTTTGGCAAATCGAAGCACGGATGCAGGCGGCCCATGAAACCCATCTGGGATATCCCTACAATCTCGTCAATCGCCCAGCGGCGCCGGAGAACCTTTCGGCCTATCTCATCAATAATCTTGGCGATCCCTATGCCGGCTCGCATTATGGCTCCGAAGTCTGCGATCTTGAACGCGAGGCGATTGCCTGGCTGATGGACCTGTGGGAATGTGACGATCACACCGGCTTCTGGGGTTCGATCGGGGCGAGCGGCACCGAGGGCAATCTCTGGGCCCTCTATCTCGGCCGCGAAGCGCTGCCGGAGGCAACACTGGTCTATAGCGCCGAGGCGCATTATTCGATTCCCAAAGCGGCGCGCATCCTGCGCATTCCAGCGGCGGCGCCGGTCACCTGCGATGCAGGTGGTGCAATTGATATGCTGGCACTTGCCCAAACGCTGAAGGGTATTGGCGAAGGCCCGGTCATCCTGGCGCTCACCTGCGGCACGACAGTCAAGGGTGCGCATGATGACATCGCCGCCGCAATCGCGTGCCTCGATGCGGCGGGGATCGCGCCGGAGCGCCGCTTCGTCCATGTCGATGGCGCTCTCAATGCCATGGTGTTGCCCTTCGTCGATGGTGCGCCGTTGGCCATCACCGCCAGCTTCCGCCATGCCATCGACAGCATTTCGACGTCGGGCCACAAGATGATCGGCACACCCATGCCGTGCGGCGCGCTCATCGCCCGCACGCGCCACGTGGAGCGTGTCGCTTCGGCGATCGCCTATCTGCGCAGCAACGACACCACGCTGATGGGTTCGCGCAACGGTCACGCCGTGATTGCGATGTGGTCGCGTTTCACGGGCCACGGGCGGGAGGGTTATCGCGCCGATGCCAAAGCGGCAATCGCCCGCGCGGCGCGGTTGGCTGAGCACTTGCGCGCTGCTGGTGTGCCGGTGCTGCTCAACCCTTGGTCGCTCACGGTGCTTTTCCCGCAGCCGTCAGAAGCGATTGTCAAAACTTACCAGCTCGCCTGCAGCAAGGGCGATGCCCATGCCATCACCATGCCCAATGTGACCGATGAGTTGATCAACCGTTTCGCTTCGGATTATCTCGCCTGGTGGGACTCGACAGGGCCGCACGCGGCTGATGATCCATCGCACTTGCGCCTGCAGCGGCTGTGAAGGGGGGCCAGAGTTTGGCGCCGCTTACTTTGCTGCGTATGAATAGCGGAAGGTGCAGCAGGGTGCGCCTTCCATAATCGTTTGCTTGCGTTCCAACGTGATGTTGGGATCATAGCCCTGACAGAAGGTGCCATCGCGGTTGCAGGACAGCAGATGGCCGATCTTGCCGAGACCCATTTCCTTGTAGGTTTCGGCATAGCGGCAGCGGGTGATGTCGAAGTTGAAGGTGGTGTCACTCGCCTCAAGAACTTTCATTTCGAGCGCGCCGTCAGCAGTCCATAATTCATAGAGCTTGATGAAATCAGCCATCGATGTCTGGCCACCTGCTTTGGCGGCGAAGTGCTGGCCCTCGGCGATGGCTGCCTTGCGGATGGCGGCATCAAGTATGGCGTCAGCCTTCTCCTCGCCAATTTGCGCCACCATCTCGGCATGGATGGGGCCAATTACCTGGGCCTGCAGCGTGCGCTTGGTGAGAGTGGGGATTTCGGCGTCGTTCGTATTCATCTCTTGGCTCCAGTGACGCAATGCAAGTGCACAACAGTGTACTCCGCGATAAGTAGCCGCGCAGCCTAATTCAAAACGGCTTGCTGGCACGGCTTTAGGAGCGTACGACTGACTTGGGGCCGTCAATAGCGCAAGCCGTGCCGCAGCAGACATGCCAGCGGGACTTGCAGTCAACTGCAGGAGTCGTTGATGTCAACTGGACGCAACAGCCTAGGCCTACTGACTCTGTTTGGATGTGCAGCGGGTCTGACCGTGGTCCTTTTCGCCCATTCCCGGCCCGCCAAAGCAGACATTACCGCCTGTGAAACGACCGGGGTCGGATCCTTGAGTGTCGATGCTGCGAGCATTGCGCTTGGCGGATCGACAACCCTGCATTGGTTTCTTGACGCCCCAAATGGCTGCCCCGTGTGGATCAATGGCAGTCCGGTGGCGATGGAAAGAGGCGACATGGTCATCAGCCCGCAGACGCTGACAACCTATGTTTTGACCACGGTTGGGCCAGGCGGCACTCAGCGGGAACTTGACACCCTGAGCGTGTCGGTCACACCTGATTGCATGAATGAGGTGACCGGTTCCATCCGGACGCTACCGCGCACGGTACACAAGGGCTATTCCGCGACCCTGTCATGGTATGCCAATGCGCCAACCGCTTGCCAATTCACCTACGCAATCAATGGCGTGGCAGAGCAACCAGCCGGCACGAAACGCATGGCGCCCCCAACGTCGACCGACTTTGGTTTGACGGCAATCCTGCCGGGCGCGCAAAAGACGCTCGCGAAAGCCTTGCTGACGGTTAATCCCAATGAGGTTTACATCGGCGGCAATACGCAACCCGCGAAGGACATGCTGATCGAGGCATTGCAGACCGATGGCACCAAGGTCATCCTCGCGCCCAACGTCGACATGGACCTCACTGGCTATGATTCGATCTACATCCGCGAAGGCGTGATCTTCACCAGCGATGACGGATTTCCGCTGCGTCCGGTTCGCACCGCCCGCAATCCGGGCCCGAGAATTTTCACCACGTCGCGGCCCAAGCCTCTGTTTTCGATCTTGTGCAACGGCGACGCCACCACCGATCCGTATAGTGAACCGACCATTGCCGGCAATGGCGCCAAGATTTCGGGAATCCGGCTGATAGGACCGCATCTTGGCGTGAAAGACGGCGATGACAATCTCGAGACCGGAATCACCGTCAATGGCTGCGTGGATGTGAGTATCTCGAACATGGAATTGGCGGGCTGGAGCGGATCGGCGATCCGCCTCAACGACAATTCCAGTGACCCACGCATTGCCAATCCGAATGCCATTCAGATTCATGACAATTACATCCACAACAATCAGCACGTCGGCAAGAATGGTTATGGCGTGGATGTGGGAGTTGGTGCCTATGCACTGATCGAGCGAAATGTTTTCGACCTCAACCGCCACGCCATCGCCGGCAATGGCGAGGCAGGCACCGGTTACTTCGCCAGGAACAATCTGGTTCTCAAGGGTGGTG
>JANLTS010000538.1:0-6352 GCA_031363045.1 Hyphomicrobiales bacterium | reverse complement strand
CGGGCCCAATGCCGACAAGAAGCATGAGGGGCCTTTGCCCTATGCCTTGGCCGAGGTGAATGGGCAGTGGGATCTGGAATTGGCGACCCATGCCAGTGCCGAGGCTCAGGTGGCGGCGATTGCCGATGATGTGGCCTATAGCCATCACGATTTGCATGATGGGTTGCGGTCAGGGCTGTTCAGTGAGTTGGATTTGATGGAATTGCCGGTCACCGGGCCTGCCTTTGCCGAGGTGGATGCGCTGTATCCGGGGTTGGACAAGATGCGGCGGCGGCATGAGGCGCTGCGCCGGGTTTTTGGCCGGATGGTCGAGGATGTGATTGCCGTGGCCAAGAACCGGCTGGAGGCGGCGCGGCCTGCCTCGGTGGACGAGGTTCGCCATTTGGGGACGACGGTTATCCGGTTTTCAAAGCCGCTTTATCAGGAGTTGAAGGCGATCAGGGGGTTTTTGTTCACCCGTATGTACCGCGCCCCTTCGGTGATGGTTGAGCGGGCAAGGGTGACGGAAGTGGTCAACGGGTTGTTCCCGTTGTTCCTGTCGCGGCCCGACCTGTTGCCGGTGGAATGGCATCAGGATGTTGCCGCGGCGCGGGATGACGTGGCACTGGCACGCATTGTAGCGGATTATGTGGCGGGGATGACGGACCGCTTTGCGTTGTCCGAGGCGCAGCGTCTGCTTTAGGGGGTTGGCCGTGCCAGTTGGGGCAGAGCAAGCTGGCGGTCAACCCGTTACCAAACCCTCACCCACGACGATCTGCCGCCGGCAAAACGCTGCGATCTTTTCATCATGGGTCGAGATCAGGAAGGTCGTGCCTTCCTCGCGGTTGATCTCGGCAATCAGGTCCATCACTTGCAGGGCCGAGGCGCGGTCGAGGTTGCCCGTGGGTTCATCGGCCAGAACCAGTTCGGGGCGGTTCATCAGGGCGCGCGCGACGGCCACACGCTGTTTTTGCCCGCCCGAGAGGTTGGCGGTGGGAAAGTGGATCCGCTCGGCCAGACCCATGCGCACCAGCAGGCCCTGCCCCCGCACGCGCGCCGCCGCTGTCTCGCGCCCTTCGCGGACCGCCGTTGGAAAGACCACGTTTTCCAGCGCGGTAAAGTCAGGCAAGAGGTTGTGGAACTGGAACACGAAGCCGATGTGCAGGTTGCGAAACCCGGTCAGCTCACGGTCGGAGGCGGTAGTCAGGTCGACCCCCAGCATGGTGTGGCTGCCTGATGTAGGGTGCATCAGCGTGCCGAGGATCGTCAGCAGCGTGCTTTTGCCAGAGCCGGAGGGGCCTAGCAGGGCCGCCAGCTCGCCTGTGTCCATCACAAGGTTCAGCCCGCGCAGGACGCGCGTCTCTGCTTCGCCGGTCCCGAAGGTTTTCACCAGGTCCCGTACCTGCAACAACGCCGTCATTGGCCGATGGCCGTGACCGGGTCCAGCCGGGCGGCGGCGCGGGCGGGCAGGATGGATGCAAGGATGGCCCCCAGCGTGGTGAGTACGACCGCCAGCCCATAGGCACCCTGGGTGATGTCGATTGGCAGCCCGCTATGGCCCGGCCCAAAGGTCTCGCGGCCCGGAAAGGCCAGCAGCACGCCATAGCCCGCCGCCGCCCCGAACAGGCCCCCCATCAGCCCAATCAGCGCGCCCTGGCTGACGAACACCACCATCACGAACCACCGCCCCGCTCCCATCGCCCGCATGATCCCGATTTCCGGCCGGCGGCGGTAAGTGGACAGCAGCAAGGCCGAGGCAACACCGATGATGATTGTCAGCATCGCGAAAGACTTCAGGATGTAACCCGTCTGCGCCTGAGCTTTCAAAGCCTCCAACAACTGTGCCGCCTGTTCCGTCCAGGACTTTGCATCCAGCCCTGTCAACCCCTTGATCCGGGGGGCGAGCGTATCAGCGGCATAGAGGTCAGCGAGCTTGATCTCCACCCGTGTCACCCCTTGCGGCATCTTGAACAGTGTTCGGGCCGTGGCGAGACTGACATAGGCTTGCCGCCGGTCCGGTCCGCCCGATCCCATCTCGTAGATACCGGTGATTGTCAGTAGAGCCTCGATCCCAGATGAGCTTTGCAGCCGGACCGTCTGTCCAAGCCGCAGGTCCATGTCCTCGACCAGCGTCTTGCCCAACAGAACTCCGCCTGTTCCAAGGCTGGCGGTGCCTTGCGTGATATAGCCTGCCAAATTGGCGATGACGGATTCCTTGCCCGGCTCCAGCCCGTTGATCGACACTTGCGAGACCAGCGCGCCGCGGGTCAAAAACCCCGATCCGTTGATCTGCTGCGAGGTGCCAACAACTCCCGGCAAGCCCTCGATCAGGGGGATGAACGCGGGAGTGTCCTTAAGGATCGCCATCTTCTGCGACGAGGACTCCTGCACCAGAAGCACGATCCGCCCCTCGACGGGCATCAGCAAGGCGGGGTCCACCGCCTCGGCCTGAATGGTGATATGCGCCATGTCGCCAGCCGTACGTGCCATGATGAATTCGGCGAGGCCCCCGATCAGTGCCGACATAAAGATGAAGATGAACACGCCGATGGCGACACCGAACACCAGTAGCGCCGTCTGTGCCTTGCTGGCAGTCAGGTAGCGGGTCGCGATCTTGAGCGCATAGAGCATCAGGGAGCTACCTGTACGGCCTGGCCATCGGTCAGGCCCGTCGCATCGGCAATCACCACATCGCCCGCGGACAGCCCCCCGGTCACGATCAGCCGGGCGGCGGGCCACTCTATCACTTTCACGGCGCGCCGCTGCGCTTGACCAGCGGACAACACGAACACAACAGAGCCCGCTGCATCGGAAAGAATAGCGGCGCGGGGCACCGTGATGGCCACCACGCGGTCATCAACCGTGATATTGGCCGTTACCGTCAGGCCGATGGGGGCGTTCAGCAGCTCATCTGGGGACAGCTTCACCGCAAGCCCGCCGGTATCGGCGTCCACCCGCTGCGATACGAAGCTGACATGCCCAGAGCGCACCTCCCCCTCGCCCGACAATTGCAGCGCTGCGGCCTGCCCCGCGCGGATCTGCGTGGCATAGGATTCGTCCACGTCCGTCTCGATGACAAGCTGCCCAAGATCGGCAATCGTCAGCAGAACCGCGGCCGGATCAACGCTCTGACCCGGGTCAGCGTTCATCACCAGAGCCGTCCCCGCCATCGGTGCGCGGATGGTGAATTTCTCAAGCTGGATCTGCGCCTGCTCCAGCAGCGCAGTCATCCGGGCAACTTCCTGTGCCGCCGATTGCTCGGCGCGTGCTGCCGTGTCCAAAACCATGCGCGCGGCATTGGCCCCAAGCGCCTTCGTGCGGGCATGGGTCGCCACCGCTTCCGCTTGCGCAACCAGACTGGCATCCAGCCCAGCTGCGGCCTGCCGAACGATGGCCTGCTGCGCTGCCGTATCCAGTCGAATCAGCGTCTGAGTGCGGGTGATAATATCGCCTTCGGCCACCAGAACCTCGACCAGCGTTCCGCTGACCAGCGAACGCACGTCCACCGACCGAACCCCCTCGATGCGTCCGTTCACCGCCAGAATGCGCGTGACCGGTCCAGGCACCACCGTCTCCACAGTCACGGCCGTTAGCTGCGCTGCCCAAGGCTGCAGATACACCAGCCCGGCCAGACCCGCCGCCAGCAAGCAAGCCACCGCCCATACCCACAAGAGACGGCCAGGTTTGGGCGCAACAGTGGGCGCGTGGACAGGTGGCGGCACGACGACGGGAAGCATCTGCTGCTGCGCTTTTGGCATTGCTGGGTGCGGAGACGTGGTATCCGTTGTGCTTGGGATCGCAGTATCCTTCCCCGGATCGGGCATGATTTTCCTGTGGCGGGGCATGATTGTCCTGTTCGCGGCAAACACCGCTTCGCGACCGCCTTTTTCGCAGTCTAGGCCGAGGCCCGATGCACGGAATTGATCTGCATCAGCGACGGGCCCGCAGATAGCATGCGATTGAATGCGTGGGCCTTGACCAAGTGCGTGGGTCTGTGCGTTGCCCGGAGTGGACAATGGTTGGATTGATGAACGCCGATCCCTATGAATCCCTCGGAGTGACCAAGACGGCGACCGCCGCGGACATCAAGAAGGCCTACCGCAAGCTGGCGCGCAGCAACCACCCCGACCTGCACCCTGACGATGCCGGGGCCGAAGCGAGGTTCAAGGTCATCAGCGCCGCCAACGAACTGCTGAAAGACCCCGCCACCCGCGCCCGTTACGACGCGGGCGAAATAGACGCTGCCGGCGCAGAACGCCCACCACGCCAATACTACCGCGACTTTACCGAGACGCCGGACAATCCTTACGAAAAGCCGCGCGGCTTTCGTTCCTCATTTGACGCAGAAGGAGATCCGGCGGATCTCTTTGCGCAAATCCTGCGCCAGCGCGGCGGTGGGGCACAGGGCGGTTTTTCGGAACAGGGTTTCGCAGCCCGAGGCCAAGATTTGCGTTACGCGCTGGAGGTGCCCTTTCTGGACGCCGCCCGCGGGGCAGAGATGCGCCTGACCCTTGGTGACACCCATTCTACCTCTGTAAAGATCCCTCCGGGCGCACAAGATGGCCAGATCCTGCGCCTGCGCGGCAAGGGAGGGCCAGGCCATGGTCGCGGGCCTACCGGCGATGCGCTGATCACCCTGTCAGTGCGGGCGCATCCGGTGTTCCGGCGCGAGGGAGACGATATCCTGGTGAGCCTGCCCATCACGATCGACGAGGCCATCCTGGGGGGAAAGGTCACGGCACCCACCATCACCGGGCCAGTCACCCTGACGATCCCCGCAGGGGTCAGCTCCGGTCGCGTCATGCGCCTGCGCGGACGCGGGGTTACACGTCAGGGGAACAAGACCTCCGGCGATCAACTCGTGGAACTGAAGATCGTAGCGCCGCCCATGATCGATGCCACCTTGCGCGACTTTCTTGCCGAATGGCGCAATTCCCAGTCACATGACCCACGTGTCAACTTGCTGAATGAGGCAACGACATGACCGACCACCTGACAGAGGAGGACATGATGGTGGCCATTCCGGGGCTGACGCGGACCCGGCTTATCGCCTTCATCGAGACGGAGATGGTCATTCCCCTGCGCCGGGAAAGTCACGGCGTCTCGACCCTAGTCTTCCGCCAGATCGATTTTGCCCGTGTCCAGTTGCTGTGCGACCTGACGGACGATCTTGATCTGGACAACGACACGCTAGGCGTCGTCATCAGCCTGATCGATCAGCTTCATGCCAAACAGCAGGATCTGCTGGCCATTGCGCGGGCTATCGTGGCAGAACCACCCGATGTGCGCGCCCGAATTGGCGCAGCAATTCTCACATCGAACAAGTTATAACTTTCACGTTGCAAGGTCGCGGAATCCATCACTGCTCGGCTCAATCGATGTTGAAAACTCGTCAAGGATTGGGAGAACCAATTTCGTAAGGCAGAGGTGTTCTTGCGGCTCGCTTCAATCCCACTAATGCTGCGAAAACTCTGCAAACCCGCATGTTGTTCCAGGACAGAAAATTAGAACCAATCCAAGTTGTTTGCATTGACTGACCTGACTAGGTGGATAGTTTCCAACTTGACATATCACGCAATGACGGTGCCCTGCACCCAAAAGGCGAAAACCATGTTGCAAGTCATGGATGAACTTCATTATGCGCGGGCTCATGTGGCCTCCATGTAAGATGAAAGCCACCCCACGTTCGACAATCGGGAAAAAGGCGCGCGTCCAAGTTTGGGGGATGGCAGAAGCATTCGGGACGCTCGCGATAGGCCGGGGGCTTGTCATATGCTGCCTGCCCGGCGACCGATCAACAACGGGGCATCGGGCAAAGGGTTCGAGAGCGATCATGCTGGCTGGGTTCCAAGATTTTTGACTGTAACATTGAAACGCTTCGCGGCATGTTTCGCTTGGCTTCGCGCAACACACGACGGGGATGCACTATGGAACGATGGGACAGCTCCATGCAATTAGATGTTTGATCCCGGGGTTTGATGGTGCAATCTTTTCGCTCGAATGGAAGGAAGCGCTATGGGCCAGGTTCTTCATGGGTGCGCCACAACGACTGAGGCAGTCCGTCGAGCGATACAACATAGTCAAGAGAGCTTGAGGGCGCTCTCCAGTCGGTACGGCATCAATCAGAAGACAGTTGCCAAGTGGAGGAAGCGGACGTTAATCGCCGACGTGCGAACTGGACCGAAAGCCCCAAAGTCGACTGTTTTGTCGATCGAGGAAGAGGCTGTTATCGTCGCCTTCCGGCGGCATACACTGCTTCCGCTCGACGATTGTCTTTATTCCCTGCAAGCTACTATTCCGCATCTGACGCGATCTTCCCTGCACCGCTGCCTACATCGTCACGGCATCTCGAGGTTGCCGGAGGTGGTGGGTG
>JANLTS010000534.1:0-1558 GCA_031363045.1 Hyphomicrobiales bacterium | reverse complement strand
GACGTGCAGAAAGCGGCGATGATCAGCAGCGTGAAAGCAAAGATCGAGCCTGCCGCGAAAGATGACTCGATGATCGCATCCTTGGAGAAGAATCCGGCGGTGAACGGAAAGCCGGTCAGCGCCAGATTGCCGATGACCATCATCGCCCAGGTGATGGGGATCAATTTGCCGATGCCGCCCATCTTGCGCATGTCCTGTTCGCCAGACATGGCGTGGATGACCGAGCCCGACCCTAAGAACAGCAGCGCCTTGAAGAAGGCGTGGGTGAAGAGATGGAAGATTCCGACGCCATAAGCGCCGACGCCCAGGGCCACGAACATGTAACCCAGTTGCGAGCAGGTGGAATAGGCAATGACGCGCTTGATGTCGTTCTGGACGAGGCCAACAGTTGCCGCGAAGAAGGCCGTGGTGGCACCGATAACGACGACGACAGTCTTGGCATCAGGTGCCAATTCGAACAGCGGCGAAAGCCTCGCCACCATGAACACGCCGGCCGTCACCATGGTCGCCGCATGGATCAAGGCCGACACCGGGGTCGGGCCTTCCATGGCGTCGGGAAGCCAGGTGTGCAGCAGGAACTGCGCGGACTTGCCCATGGCCCCCATGAACAGCAGCAGGCAGAGCACCGTCAGCGTGTCGAATTCCCATGACAGGAAATGCATGGGCTTTCCGGCCATGCCGGCGGCCGCGCCAAAGATCGTGTCGAAGTCGACCGAACCGAAGATGAAGAAGCAGCCGAAAATTCCGAGGGCGAAGCCAAAGTCACCAACGCGGTTGACGACGAAGGCCTTGATCGCCGCCGCATTGGCACTCTCGCGCTCATACCAGAAACCGATCAGCAGATAGGACGCAAGGCCAACACCTTCCCAGCCAAAGAACATCTGGACGAGATTGTCGGCGGTCACCAGCATCAGCATGGCAAAGGTGAAGATCGAGAGATAGGCGAAGAAACGCGGCTGATGCTCGTCGTGGCCCATGTAGCCAAGTGAATAGATGTGGACGAGCGCTGACACTGTGTTGACCACAACCAGCATGACGGCGGTCAGCGTGTCGACGCGGAGCGTCCAGTTGGCTGTGAGCGCGCCGGAATTGATCCAGCGCATCAGCTCGACCTTTTCCGCATGCGGTTCATGCAGGAAACCGACGAAAACCACCCAGGACAAAATCGCGGAGATGCAGAGCAACGCCGTCGTCAGATACATCGGCCAGGCCGGGCCATCGTAATGGCCATGGTGGCCATGATCACCGTGCGACCCGTGATCATCATGCGCGTGCGCGTGATGCTCGCCATAGACATCGGCGTCGTTGCCAAGGTTCTTGAAGGCCTTGGTGCCGAACAATCCGGCGATAAGTGCCCCCAGCAGCGGCAGGAAGACAATGGCCTGATAAATCATTGCCCGTCAGCCCTTCATCATATTGATATCTTCAACCGCGATAGAACCGCGGTTGCGGAAATAGGTCACCAGAATGGCCAGGCCAATAGCGGCTTCACCCGCCGCAACCGTCAGCACCAGAAGTGCAAAGACCTGGCCCACCAGATCGCCCAAGGCGGTCGAGA
>JANLTS010000515.1:0-5432 GCA_031363045.1 Hyphomicrobiales bacterium | reverse complement strand
TCCCGGCTTTCGCCGGGATGACGGGTAGGCTAAGAGCGGTTTCACCAAATTGATAGCAGTTCGATGGCGTTTCGAGAGTTGAAATTTTCTAACGGCGGGAGCCACAAAACTTGACATTCGACTACATTATCGTCGGCGCCGGTTCGGCGGGCTGCGTGCTGGCCAACCGGCTGACGGCAAACGGAAAGCATCGCGTGCTGCTGCTCGAAGCCGGTGGCAGCGACCAGCGCTTCTTCGTCCAGATGCCGCTCGGCTATGGCAAGACCTTCTACGACAAGACCTGCAACTGGATGTATCAGGCCGAGCCCGACCCCGGCCTCAACGGCCAGCGCGACTATTATCCGCGTGGCAAGATCCTTGGTGGCTCATCCTCGATCAACGCCATGGTTTACATTCGCGGGGCCGCCGAAGACTATGAGGACTGGAAACGCGCTGGCAACACGGGCTGGGGCTGGGATGACGTGCTGCCCGCCTACAAGCGGATGGAAGACTATGCGGCGGGTGACCGTGCGTATCGCGGCGTTGGCGGGCCGCTGCATCTGACGGACTTAGGCGCCGATGCCCATCCGCTATGCGAACCCTTCATTCAGGCGGCTGAGGCAACCGGCCTCAAGCGTAATCCGGATTTCAATGGTGCCGAGCAGGAAGGGGTGGGCCTCTATCAGCTCACCACCAAGGGGGGGCGCCGGCTCTCGGCGGCGAGAGCCTTCCTGCGACCGGCGATGGCGCGCCCAAATCTCAAGGTCGAAACTCATGCCCATGTGACGCGCATCCTGTTCGAGGGTACGCGCGCCATCGGTGTCGCCTATGTGAAGAATGGCCAGACCTTGACGGCGAAGGCTGGAGCCGAAGTGATCCTCGCAGGCGGCGCCATCAACTCGCCGCAGCTGTTGCAGCTGTCGGGCATCGGGCCAGGCGCACTGCTGCAATCACTTGGACTCGATGTGGTCCACGCCAACAGCAATGTCGGTGCCCGCATGCAGGATCACCACGGCATCAACTACACGTTCCGCATGAAGGTGCCGACGCTCAATGACGCGCTGCGCCCATGGTGGGGAAAACTCCGCGCCGGGATGCAATACATTCTGACGCGGCGCGGGCCCTTGTCCTTGAGTGTCAATCAGGGTGGCGGCTTCTTCCGCACCAGCCTCGATCTCGACCGGCCCAACATGCAGCTCTATATGCAGGCCTTCTCGACGCTGATACCGAAAGATGGCGAACGCCCGTTGCTCAATCCCGATCCGTTTTCCGGCCTGTCACTGGGCCTGTCCAATTGCCGCCCGAGCAGCACCGGCGAAGTGATGATCGCATCCGCCGATCCCTTCGCTCCGCCAAAGCTTTCGTTCAACACCTATGGCACGGACAAGGACGTAAGCGAAATGTTGGCGGCGGTGAAATATCTGCGCGTCATCGCCGCCGCCGAGCCGCTGCGCAGCCTCATTGCCGAGGAGTTGCGGCCGGGGCCGCAGATTGTGAGCGACGACGAGTTGATCCACGACATGCGGCAGCGGAGCGGAACTGTCTATCACCATGCCTGCACCTGCCGCATGGGCCCCGATGCTGCGACATCGGTCGTCGATCCGCAATTGCGCGTACACGGTGTTCAGGGCCTGCGGGTTTGCGATGCCTCGGTATTTCCAAATCTCATCGCCGGCAATACCAATGCGCCGGCGATGATGACGGGTTGGCGGGGTGCTGATATCATGCTCGAGGATGCGCAGCGCCGATTGTGAACAGGCGTCACGCCGAACGTGTGTTGCCACCATCAATGCGTATCATCTGGCCGGTGACGTAGGAGGCCTTGGGGCTGGCAAGGAAGGCTGCGACGGCCGCGAATTCTTTTGCATCGCCGTAGCGCCCAGCCGGAATTGCGGCGGATGTTTCAGCGATCACTTGCGCGATGGGGATTTTGCGGGTCTCTGCCTCGCGCCGGTTGAATCCATCGATACGCTCGGTGGCGAAACTGCCCGGCAGCAGCATGTTGACGGTGACGCCATCGGCGGCAACCTCGGTTGCCAGCGTCTTCATCCAGTTGCCGAGTGCGGCACGAAGTGCGTTCGAGATGGCGAGTCCGGCGATCGGTTCGACGATCGACGTCGATGCGACGTTGAGGATGCGCCCGAATTTCGCTTGGCGCATGGCGGGCAACACCGCCTCGGTGAGCCGCATCTGGTTCAGCACCATGGTCTCGAATTGTTGGCGCCACAGATCGGCATCAACGCGTGTGACATCGACAGGTGGCGGGCCGCCGCTGTTGTTGACGAGGATCGATGGCAGGCCAAGGACCCCGAGTGCATTTGCAAGCGATGGCCAGTCACCCATGTCGGCGGGGAGTGCCACGGCATCGAGACCGCGGGCCGCGAAGTGCTTCACGTGGGATTCGAGCTTCGCCTTATTGCGCGCCAGAAGGCCGACGCGGCATCCCTCTTCGGCGAGAGCCTCAGCGATGGCAAATCCAAGGCCCTGGCTGGCGCCACAAACGAGAGCCGAATGTCCGGTGAGTTGCAGGTCCATGGTGCGACTTCACCCGATCCGCAAGGTGATGGCAAGGGCCCCAAGCCGGCAGGCGATGATTGCGGGCCGAGACCTTCCTTATAGGGCAACCGCAGCAGGAATTATTTCGTATTTTTTGTAAATTGGAACGTTTCGATACGCGCCGCGTTGTGAAACCGATGGGGCGCCAACACTTATTAGGAATTCACCAATGACCTTAAAATACTTGATCGGAGCCCCGGTACTCGGGGTTGTCATGGCTGCGATGGCCGTGTCCACGGCACATGCCGTTACACTCAATCCAGCCAATACTATTGAAGACGCGGTACTCAATAATAGTGTCGCCGATTCTGCGGGCTATGATCTTCAGAAAGGCCCGTATTTCTGGGGCGCGGCCTTCAAAACCATTGATCAAGCCGGCAAGGCGGTATTCAACTTTGCGAATACGTCCGGCACCACTCAGGATGTCGCCGTGTCACTCGGGACGGTGCTGCAGGGGTTTGGCGGCACGTTCAAGGACGGTGTGACGGCCAGATGGGTCGGCGGCGAGTCGGTTTATATTGCCGAAGGTATTTTGGGCATCTTTGAAATCTCGAAGGCCTTGAACGCCGGAGAAGTGGGCATTCTCAAGATCATTTTCGGTGATCCGACCTCAAACCGCCGGAGCTCTCCGGGCATCCAGTTGCAGGTCTCGTCAACCAACCCGGATGTTTCGGCAGTGCCTGTGCCACCTGCCTTGGCACTGTTGGCGTCCGGATTGATGGGAATGGTTGTGCTCGGTCGCCGGCGGAAGTCGGCCTCCAACTCAGCATCGTAATGATTGAAAGCCCAAGGAGAAATCCTTGGGCTTTCAACTTTGCAGCGGGCCGGTTTTGAAACTTCACGCGGTCCGTTTGAGCATGTCGCGCGCGGCGGCAACCGCCGTCGAGAAACAGGCTTGCAACAGATACCCGCCGGTGGGCGCTTCCCAATCCAGCATCTCGCCCACGGCGTAACAGCCGGGCATTTTCTTCAGTTGGAAATTTTGATCGAGTTCGTCGCGATCGATGCCGCCCGCCGATGATATGGCGCGCGTGATGCCAGCGGGCCTGAGCAGGCGAAGCGGCATGGCCTTGATGCCCGCCGCATCGGCGGCCGTTCCGGTTTCGCGCAGCAGATTGATGGCGACCGGCGACAATCCGGCGATCTTGCGTAGATAATTCGATTGCGAGTCCTTGCCGCGCGGCCGGGTGAGCCGCTGGGCCAGTGTCTCGACCGTGAGATCTGGGCGGAAATCGATAATCAGCGGATGACCGGGCTTCTCGCGCAGGCCTTTCGACAGCGCATAGATGGCGCCGCCCTCGATGCCTTCCTGGGAAATCATCAACTCGCCGCGCACCCGATGACCGGCATAGGTGAGGCCAATGTTCTTGACCGGGGTGCCAGCGAATTTATCGCGGAAGACTTTCGACCACTCGACGAGAAAGCGGCTGTTGGCGGGCTTGAAGGCATTGACGCGGATGCCCGCAGCTTCGAGCACCGGCACCCACCGGGCATCCGAACCCAGATGCGGCCACGAGGCGCCGCCTAAAGCCAGGATCGTCGGCGTGCCGTCAAAACCTTCCCAGCGCGAACGGGTGACGAGCTTGACACCAAGCCCGTCGAGACGCTTGATCCAGGCGCGGAGCAGGGGAGACGCTTTCATCTGCTTGGGGAAGACGCGGCCCGAGGAACCAACAAAGGTCTCGATGCCAAGTTTATGCACCCAGTCGATCAGTTCAGCCGGCGGGAAGGCGCGGATGGCGGGTTCGAGAAAGCCTTTCGCCTCGCCATAGCGCTCTAGCAGCGCTTCCAGTGGCTCCGAATGCGTGAGATTCAACCCGCCGCGCCCAGCCAGCAGGAACTTGCGGGCGGGTGCTGGCATCTGGTCGTGAATGGTGACGGGGGCACCTCTTTGCGCGAGGACTTCTGCCGCCATGAGCCCTGCGGGGCCGGCGCCGATGATCTTGATGTCAGTCATGTGCGGCGTTTACACAGATGAAGGCGCCACCGCCAGTGGCCACATGCCGCCAGCCGAAACCGGTTTACGCCGGTTCGCCGCCGAGGACGTCCCAGAAATCGGCGCGGAGATTGCGGTGCGGGAAAGTCGTTGCGGGGGCGGGGACATTGAGGAAGGCGCATAACGGCCCCCAGCCTTCGGCGACGTTGA
This sequence comes from Hyphomicrobiales bacterium, assembly GCA_031363045.1. GTDB lineage: Bacteria > Pseudomonadota > Alphaproteobacteria > Rhizobiales > Aestuariivirgaceae > Aestuariivirga. Next base: position 751 of record JANLTS010000515.1, on the reverse strand, counting down.
ACACCAGCAGGCGCTTGGCCGGTATCGTATCGCGCACCTCTTGCTCGTGGCGCTGGAAGGCGGCGATGCACGTGTCGCGGTCGGCGAATTTTCCACCGAAAGTATGACGGGCCATCATATCCTTCCAGGCGGTCAAAATATTGCTGATGTGCGGCGGCAGGGGGATTTTCTCGTAGTTGGTCATCAGCTTGGCGATAGTCATCGAATAACTTTTCCACCAGGCATCGGCGCCGGGCCAATCGACTTGCGACTGATTGCCGGCGAAAACAGCATTCCAATCAACGGGTTTTCCCGCTGCGAGGGCCTACCAGTGCGCCACCTGTTCGGGATGCTCGACGATCTCGTGCATATGATGGCACGGTGCAAAGCCCAAAAGCTCGACCGCCTCTTTCAGTGATTTCGTGCCAGTTCGTCCAAAGCCCGAGCCGATGATTGAAAGAGACATTTCCGTCCTCCGTCAGGTTACTTGACTGTAGATGGCAATGATTACGCCGGTGTGCCTAACCGTCAACCAATCGGCGCGTGTTTAACTTACCTCCCGGAAATGCCGAGCCCACGGCGACACAGGTACTCCTACAGGATGAAATCCACGGCGGAAAGCTGGGCGACGGCGAAGTTTCGCAGCAGGATGCTCATTTCGGCATCAGCCGTTCCCGCAATATTGATGGTGAGGATAGTATTGACCCCTGAAGTTTCTGCGCGGATCTGGCCCTCGGCGGTGAATTGGGCAGTGCCGATGAAGCTGAAGCCG
>JANLTS010000497.1:0-8480 GCA_031363045.1 Hyphomicrobiales bacterium | reverse complement strand
GCCGCCCTTGGCCATGATTGCCGTGCCGGCGGTTTTCATCACCTGTTCCGGCGTCGGTGATTGCAATCCTACCAACGCATCCAGCACCGCTTCAAAGCCACGCCGCATGCCGACACCGTGGTCGCCGTCACCCGTCGCGCGATCGGCCTCGCTCAAGCGATCGACATTGGCGATGATGGCCTGCGCCACGGCCTGCATCATCGCCTTCACATCATCTCCGGTCATCACAGGCTCGTAAATCCAAACGACGCACAGGGCAGGTCGAGATAGTGCTTCAACTCTGCATCGAGCTTCATCAACGAGATTGAGAACCCCGCCATCTCTTGCGAAGTCAGCCAGGCGCCGATGTAAGTGCGATGCACGGTGATCCCTTCATCAGCCAGAAGTTGCCGTACCCGGCGATTGACAATCAGCAGTTCCAACATCGTCGAGGCGCCGAGATTGTTGATCAGCAATGCCACCTCGTCACCCTTGACGAAGGGCAGGTCGCCGAGGATCGGTTCCACCATCTGATCGGTAATGTCATCAGCCGGCAGCATCTTCTGACGCTTGACGCCCGGCTCGCCGTGGGCACCCATGCCGACCTCGATCTCGTCATCACCCAGTTCGAAGGTCAGCTTGCCGGTCTCCGGCAATGACCCCGCCGATACCGCGACGCCCATCGAGCGAACATTGGCTTCTGCCTTGCGGGTAATGCGCTCGACCGCATCGAGATCGCCCAACTCCGTGGCGGCACCTCCGGCAATCTTGATAACGAAGACGTCGCCGGCAATGCCGCGCCGGTCATCAAGGCGCTCAGGTGGCGCCGCCGCCACGTCGTCACGCACGCGGATGGTGCGGGTCTCGATACCTTCATCAGCCAGCAGCTCGGCGGCGATGTCGAAGTTCATGTTGTCACCGGCATAGTTGCCATAGACAAAGATGACACCCTTGCCGCGATGGATGGCGCGGGCCGCCTCGCAGATGGTATCGGGCGGCGGGGCGGCAAAGACCTCACCGCAGGCCGCCCCATCAGCGAGATTCATGCCGATGAAACCACCGAAGATCGGCTCGTGGCCGGAACCACCGCCAACCAGCAGCGCCACCTTGCCATCTGGAATTTGCTTCAGGAACAGGGCGCCATGACCTTCGATCCTGCCGACGCGGCCGTCATTTGCAAGCACCAGGCCTTCGAGCATTTCGGCGGTGGCACGGCGCGGGTCATTGAGAATTTTCTTCGGTTGCTTCATGGGCATATCCTGATGGGGTCCAGACATCGACTATAACAAACTTGTCCTGCGCTGCCAGCCTGCAGCAACAAGCCACTACCCTGGTACCGCGAAGTCCACTAGTTTCGGTTTCTCACGCAAGGCTCTCACGGCATGACAGACGATTTTTCAACATGGATCGGGCGCAGTATCTGGCGTGATGACGTCGTGACGCCGCGCCTGCTGGCCGAATACCGCGCCACCATGGCGCCGTTCCTGTTCGATCCTCCGCAGGCGGAGCATTGCCCGCCAGGCCTGCATTGGGGGCTTGCGTCCGTCATACCCGCCATCGGCCTATGCGGCCCTGATGGTGCCGAAGCCAAGGGGCGGTTTCTGCCGCCTATACCGTTGTCCCGCCGCATGTGGGCGGGCGGCAGCATTGAAACGCTGCACCCGATCCTGATTGGCCAGCAGATACGGCGTACCTCCACCATTGCCAGCATCAAGCATCGCGCTGGCAAGACTGGTCCGCTTTATCTTCTGTCGCTCGTCCATGAACTCACGTTTGAAGGCGAAGTGTTGCTGCGCGAACGTCAGGACCTGGTGTTCCGCGATGCAGCGTCGGCTCTCGCACCGCCGTCAAACCCCGTCGCCGTAATCGGAGATTGGACGGTCGAGGCCTCGCCGCTATTGTTGTTCCGCTTCTCGGCCATCACCTTCAACGGCCACCGCATTCACTATGATGCGCCTTATGCGGCAGAGGAAGGCTATCCAGGCCTCGTCGTCCACGGGCCGCTGCAGGCCACTTTGATGTTCAATCTCGCCGCTGTGAAATTGGGCGCTGTGCCAGCGCGATTCGACTACCGTTGTGTTGCGCCGCTGTTTGGTGGATCGAGTTTCACCGTAGCCTTCGATCTGGCAACATCATCAGCACGCATTGCCCGCCACGATGGCGTCACAACGGCGGAAGGCCAAGTTCTCGCTCCAGAAACATGATCAGCATCACGGTTTTGGCATCAATGATGGCTCCGTTTTTGAGCATCCGGCGCACATCCGCGAACGGCAGTTCGAGAACCTCGATGTCCTCGCCTTCATGCGCGTGACCGCCGCCTTCGCCAATACGGGCGGCATGATCATAGTCGGCGAGGAACAGCGTCAAGCGCTCGGTCACCGCACCGGGCGTCATGAAGGTGCTGGCCATCTGCTGCATGTTTGACAAGCGAAAACCCAACTCCTCCTCCGCCTCGCGCCTGGCGCAGATGGCGGGTTCATCACCATCGAGCAACCCGGCGCAGACTTCGATGATGAAGCCGTCGCCGGTGTTGAGATGGACGGGCAGCCGAAACTGCCGCACCAGGAGAACTGTACCGCGCGCGCTGTCATAGGGAAGGACGCAGGCGCCGTGGCCATGATCATGCACTTCGCGCAGGAGCTGTTCCGTCACGCCGTCGCGGCGCGTATAGGAGATGGTGTAACGGTCGAGCTTCGCCCAGCGATGTGACAGCGGCTCAATCTTCTCGATTGTTATGCGCCCGCTCATGCTGGCCGCTCAGTCTTCACCGCCGCAATGATTGCCGCCGCGTGTGGAGCGGTGGCAATCTCTTCGATATTTCCCGAAACTCGCCGCCGCCAGTTGGGCCGTTCTGTATCGGTGCCGGGCACGTTCAGCGGTTCGGTTTCACCTGTCAGATCATCGGCCTGTATTAGCATTACTTGCGAGTGTGTACTGGCCATCAATCCATGAATGGCAGCGTCAGGATCATCGCCCGCAGTACCAGCCATGTGGTCGAGCAACCGCACTTCATCCTGCCGCTCGACTTCGCGCGCCAAAGCTTCCGCAGCCGTCACCCGTTTCAGGTCGAGATCGATAGTGATGTCATTGCCGGCGCGCCAACCGCGCAGCGTCGGCAAGTCATGTGAGGCGAGACAAGCAAGCGCATGCGTCGGATAGGCGTGCGGTGGCTTGAAGCCCTTGCCCTCGCGCTCAAACCACAGCACCTTGTAGGAAAAGATATTTGCTGCCGCCAAGGCGCCGCGCAAGCCATCGGGAATGGTCCCGAGGTCTTCACCGACCATCAGGCAGTGATGGCGCTGGCTTTCAATGGCGGTCACGGCGATCATCGCATCGAGTGGAAACTTCACATAGGCGCCAAAGCGGCCTTCGGCGCCGCGCGGCACCCAGAACTGCCGGGCAAAGCCGAGGATATGATCGATGCGCAGCGCCGCGGCATGGCGCATGCTGGCCTGCAGGATGCGCCGCAGCGGCTCATAATTGCGGCGGGTGAGTGCGACCGGGGAGAAGGGTGGCAGGTTCCAAACCTGGCCGTCGCGTGAAAACGGGTCTGGCGGCGCGCCAATCGACACGCCCGAGGCGAACACCTCCGGTGTTTCGGCAATCTCGCCGCCATCGAAGGCGGAGCCCAGCGCCAGGTCGCCATAGAGATTGCGGTGCACTGCCGCGTCCGCCAGTTGGCCGTCGGCGATCCATTGCAGGAAGGCGCGATAGGTGATGCGCGTAGGTACCAAGCTCTCGCCTGCTACCCGGGCTTCGAACTGGCCATGCCGGGCGAGACTGTCGCCGCCCGTTGCAACGAAAGCGTCGAAGGCAGGATTGCCACGGAATTCGCGGAAAGCCATTTCGAGAACGGCACTCTTTGCCGCCCAGACAGCGGCATAGTCGACGAGCGGCAATGCCTCCAGCGTTGCAAAAGCAGCACGGTTCTTGGCGGCCAACATTTTCGACTTTGGCAAGCTCATTCGTTCGAGCAACGCGTCGATGTTGATATAGATGGGATCAATGAAGCGCCGGTCGGAAGGCTGATAGGGGCTGACGCGGCTGCGGTCCGTCGGGAACAGGTGATGCAGCGGATTGAGACCAGCATAGCGCCCGCCATTGACCTGCGTCACGGTCGCAAAACGGCGGAGCGTTTCGAGATCACCGATGCCTTCGCCACCCTGATGGCGCAGAGCATAAAGATGCGAGGCCAAACCCCACACGCGTTTGCCCACCGCAATCTCATCCGGCAGATAGCATGAGCCCGGACCGACGATCAGCCGTTGCTTTTCCTCGCCATTGTCATCGCTCCACAGGTCATAGTACCCAGCATCAAGTTGAAGCCGTTGTGTTTCGCCCGGCGCCACGGCAATCGTCCGCACATCGCCGCCCTCGTCCCTGAGGTGCAGTGTGCGCCGCCGTTCGGAAGGCACTGCCAATGCGGCGGGTTGGCCTGCATCGGCAATCAGCGGCTGGCGGTGCGCTGTGAGACTCTGCCGCGAAGCTTCGGCTTCGGCCGGAGTCGCATGCGGCAGGTTCATCGCCATCAGCAGGTGCCGCAAGGTGTCGGGCGTCACGCTATGATGCGTGCCGTCCACTTCCCACCATTCACCATCAATCCCCGCGCAGCTGGCCAGCTGCCGCAAAGTGCCGTCGGAAACACCGATTTGCGGGATCACTTCTTCGGCATGCAATGCAACTGAAAACGGTGGCAGTCCCGCCGCGTCCTTCGAACAAAAGTCGCGGCGCCAGCGATAGCCGTCGCGGCGCGGCAAAGACGGCGTCACTGCCGCCGCACCGCGATTGAACAGCAAGGCGATGCGACTTCCGTTAGTTGCCAGTACCAGCCCGATGACCGAGGTACCGATCTCACTCCAGTTCATCGCAACACCATCGGCACCGACCCACTGGGCATCGGCGAGACCCGAATGAGCATCAGTCACGCCGCTGAGGAATTGATCGGCATTTAGCAGCGGAAGAGCCTTCCGCAGTCGCATCAATTCGCCAACATGGGCGATCAGCTTCCGGTCTGCCGCTGCCCAGTCGAGCCATGTCGTCTTGTTGTCTTGCGCATAGGCATTGTTGTTGCCGTGTTGCGTACGGCCGAATTCATCGCCCGCCGTCAACATCACCGTGCCGCGCGAAAAGAACAGTGTCGCCAGCAGCGCCATAACATCGCCGCCGGGCCAAACGGGCTCATGGCCATTGCCATCACGGTTGCCCTCACCATTGGCATGGTTGTTCTTGACGCTGAATGTCACCGCATCGCGCAAAGTAAAGCCATCATGGGCGGCGACGTAGTTGATGCTTGACGAAGGCCTGCGGTGCGGCGCGAAGATATCGGACGAACCGGTGAGCCGCGTCGCAAATGCGCCCGTCGCATCGGCGTCACCCCGCCAGAAGCGCCGAATGTCGTCGCGGTAGCGGTCGTTCCATTCCTGCCAATGGCCCGGAAACTTGCCCAGCTGATAACCACCAGCTCCCACGTCCCATGGCTCGGCGATCATTATGAGTTGAGAAAGCAGCGGGTCCTGCTCGATGGCCGCCAGCAGCGGTGCGTTGACATTGAAACCCGAGGCATCGCGGCCCATCACCGGGGCAAGATCAAACCGGAAGCCGTCAGTGCCGGTGCGCGCTACCCAACTCCGCATCGCGTCCATGATGAGTTGCACCACGGGCAACCGGTCGCAAGCCAGCGTGTTGCCGCATCCGGTGTCATTGTCCAACTCACCATCGGCGTGGCGATAGTAGAGCCCGTTGTCGAGGCCGCGGAAACTTACCACGGCGCCGCCAAGATCGCTTTCGCCTGAATGATTGAAGACCACATCAAGGATGACACGGATACCGGCCGCATGCAGGGCATCGACGGTCTTTCGAATCTCAACCAACCCGCCCGGCGCCAGGCGCGGATCGGGCGCCATGAAGCTCACGGGATTATAGCCCCAGGCATTGGCGAGACCGATCTCTGCCAGGTGGCGTTCGTCGATCCATGCGGCAACCGGCATCAGCTCCACCGTATCGACACCAAGCTTCGTCAGATGGGCGATGATGGCGGGTTCGGCTAATGCCGCGACGGTGCCACGCGTTTTCGCGGGCACATCGGGGTGTAACTTGGTAAAGGCCTTGACCGGAATTTCGTAGATGAACTGCGGGGTGTGCGGTGGCAACGGCACCCCGTCATTGGCGATGTGGCGCACAATGGCCTTCGGAACCAGGCCTGCGGTTTCAACGCCGCGCGCTGTCAAATCGGCATGATGGGCAAAGGCCCGGTCGAGTTGCAATGCGTAAGGATCGAGCAGCAGTTTCGAAACATCGAAGCGATGACCTTGCTCGGACTGCCATGGGCCTTCGGCGCGAAGGCCGTAGTGTGCACCTTCGCCGACACCTTCGATGATGCCGTAGTGCACATCACCCAGCCGTTGTGGCAAGGCGATGCGGGCCACTTCAACGTCGTTCTCGAAGATGCAGAAGAAAATTGCCTTGGCATGGCGCGAAACGACGGCGACGCGCGCACCATTCTCCATGGGTGTGACGCCAAGAGGGCCTGGCCGGCCATCGTTGATGGCGCGGTAGGCGATCAGGTGATCACCGTCGGCACGGCGCGGCCCGTGCGCCGTTCAATCTCCGGAATCGATCGCGACAGGGCAATGAGATCGGCCAAAGCTTCCTGGGTCTCGATGCCGTGGCGGCTGGCGTCCGGCTCATAGCGCTCGATATAGACGCGCAAGGTTGCGCCCGCTGTGCCGGTACCAGAAAGGCGGTAGACAATGCGCGCGCCATCCTCGAACAGCAGACGGATGCCTTGCGCCGTGGTGCGCGAGCCATCGACGGGATCGTCATAGGCAAAGTCATCGGCCTTGACGATGCCGTGCAGACCGGGGAGCGTTCCCAGTTGATCGCGCAATGATTTCATCAGGCCGTTGGCGGCGTCCAAGTCGACTTCTTCGTAGTCATGCCGCGAATAGAAATTACGGCCATATTCGCGCCAGTGCGCCGTCACGATGTCGGCAACACTCTGGCGGCGCTTGGCCAATACGTTGAGCCACATCAGAACGGCCCATAATCCGTCTTTCTCGCGCACGTGATTGGACCCGGTGCCAAAGCTCTCCTCGCCGCAGATCGTCGCCATGCCGGCATCGAGCAGGTTGCCGAAGAATTTCCAGCCGGTCGGCGTCTCGAAACACGGAAGCCCCAGCTTCTCAGCCACCCGGTCGGGCGCCGCACTGGTCGGCATCGAGCGGGCGATGCCTTTGAGGCCGGATGCATATCCAGGCGTGAGGGTCGCGTTGGCAGCGAGAATAGCGAGCGAATCCGATGGCGTCACATACATGCCTCGCCCGATGATCAGGTTGCGGTCGCCATCGCCATCCGACGCGGCGCCGAAGTCCGGCCCGCCCGGCGGCATGACAAGATCGACAAGTTCCTTGGCATGCACGAGATTGGGATCGGGATGATGCCCGCCGAAATCCGGCAGCGGCGTACCGTTCATCACCGTGCCCATGGGAAACCCGAGAATGCCTTCGAGGATGGCATGACCATAGGGTCCAGTGATGGCACCCATGGCATCGAACTTCATGGTGAATCCGGATTTGATCAGTCCACGGATGGCATCGAAATCGAACAGCGACTGCATCAGTTCGGCATAGTCGGCCACCGGATCGATGACTTCGACCGTCATGTTGCCGATCTTTGAAGTACCAACGCGCCCAAGATCGACGTCTGGCGTATAGGTGATCTTGTATTGCGAAATCGCCTTGGTCTTGGCGAAAATTGCATCGGTGATCTTTTCGGGCGCGGGCCCACCGTTCGACGCATTGTACTTGATGCCAAAATCGCCATCCGGCCCACCGGGATTGTGGCTGGCCGACAAGATGATGCCGCCGAAGGCGCGGTACTTGCGGATGATGTTGGAGGCGGCGGGTGTCGAGAGAAGGCCATCGCGCCCCGCCATAACTCGGCCAAAGCCATTGGCGGCCGCCATGCGGATGGCAATCTGCACGACTTCCGGATTATAATAGCGGCCATCGCCGCCGATCACCAAGGCCTGTCCGGCGAAACCCTCAAGCGAGTCGAAAATCGACTGGATGAAATTCTCGGCATAGTGCGTCTGCTGGAAGACCGGCACCTTCTTGCGCAAGCCGGACGTTCCAGGTTTCTGGCCTTCAAACGGTTTCGTGGCAACGGTCAGGATCATGCGGAACGCTCATGCTTTGAGAAGGTTGCGATAGAGATTGGCATAGACCGACGCACTGCGGTCCCACGAGACGTCGGACTCCATGCCGCGCACCTGCAGCTTGCGCCAGCTTGCGCGGTCCTCGAAACAGCGGGCCGAGCGTGTCAGCGCATTCTCGAGCGACGGCTGATCGACGGGCGAAAACTGGAAACCGGTGGCCACACCGGCATTGAGAGCCGCGTCATTGGCGTCGATGACAGTATCGGCGAGGCCGCCGGTACGGGCCACCACAGGAACGCAACCGTAGCGAAGGCCGTAAAGTTGTGTCAGCCCGCAAGGCTCGAAG
>JANLTS010000355.1:0-4156 GCA_031363045.1 Hyphomicrobiales bacterium | reverse complement strand
ATCAAAACGCAGGCTCTGGTTTGCCAATACCGTCCCAGGCCCCGGCAATTCTGTACCAAGAACCGCCGAGATTAATGCACAGCTCCACATGTCATTCCCGGTGCTGCAAAGGACGCCACGTTCCACCGCGTTATCGCACATGACATGTGGAGCTGTGCATTAATCTCGGCGGTTCTTGGTACAGAATTGCCGGGGCCTGGGACGGTATTGGCAAACCAGAGCCTGCGTTTTGATGCCCCCATCGAGATTGGAGATACGATCACTGCGCGTGTGACGGTCACTGACAAGGATGCATCCAATCACAGGATCAAGTTGGCCTGCACATGCATCAATCAGGTCGGGCAGAAGGTGATCGAAGGCCTTGCCGAGGTCATAGCTCCCACCCGAAAGCTGCGCCACCCGCGCGCCCTTCGATCTGACATGAGTTTGAACGAACGCGGCGCGCAGTATGACAAACTGATTAAGGCCACCCATGATCTGGAGCCGGTAACAACAGCGGTGGTGCATCCATGCGATGCCACATCCCTGACCGGCGCGGTCGAGGCCGCGAAGCTTGGCCTGATCACTCCAATTTTGATTGGCCCTGATGCCAAGATCAAGGTCGCAGCTGATGCGGTCAATCTTGATCTTTCCGGGTTAGAAATTCTTGACGTGCCGCACAGCCACGCGGCAGCGGTGCGAGCGGTCGAACTCGTGCGGGCGGGGGGTGCAGCCGCGATCATGAAGGGCAAGCTGCATACCGACGAGCTGATGTCGCCGATTATCAACGGTGCGTGCGGATTGCGCACTGAACGCCGGATGAGCCATATCTACATGCTAGACGTGCCGCATTACCCTAAGCCGCTGTTCATCACCGATGCTGCGATCAATATCGCCCCCGATCTCTGGGCCAAACGTGACATCGTTCAAAATGCTATCGATCTGGCGCAGGCTCTGGGTGTTAAGCAGCCCAAGGTGGCAGTCCTCTCTGCGGTGGAAACCATAACGCCCAAGATCGCCTCTACGATGGACGCGGCATCTTTGTGCAAGATGGCCGACCGTGGCCAAATCACTGGCGGACTTGTCGACGGACCGCTGGCCTTTGACAACGCCATCTCTGTCTCGGCCGCTAAGGAAAAAGGCATCACCTCCATGGTCGCGGGCGATGCCGATATCCTCGTCGTTCCTGATTTAGAGGCGGGAAACATGATCGCCAAACAGCTTATCTACTTGGCCGGAGCCGAGGCGGCGGGCATCGTCCTTGGCGCGCGCGTGCCGGTAATTCTGACCAGTCGATCCGACGGCACATTGTCGCGGCTGGCCTCTTGTGCGCTGGCCCAGCTGTTCATCCATCATCGCGCGCAACACTTGCTTTGACTGACACGATCCTGGTGCAATATGCGGGGTCAGCCAGAAAGGGCGGCTCGTGCATTGTACAAGTGCAGAGCCGGCAGGCGCCAATTGAATGCTCGTCTGCCTGCTACACTGGAGTTGGGTTGGCACTCAGGTGTGCGAGGACGAAGTCTGCTGCAACTCAATTCTGCCGCAGCTTTCCACAATCCTTTATAATTCTCTCATGGTCAAGTATGATTCTCTCTTGGTCAAGTTGAAGTTAGAGGAGAGGAGTTATTCACTCTGGCTTGTAGTCAACTAGCCCGTCCGGCATGACGCGGATCCGGTTTTGAACCGAAGCGATGCCGCGCATGTTTTCAGCGATCACTCGAACAGCCTCGCGTTCCACTTCGGAAGCAACATTGCCCCAAAGAAATGCCACACCGTTCGACACCGTGACATCAACCATTTCAGCCCTTACGCCCGCATCGCGCGTTATTGCTGTTATGATTGCAGACCGGAGCTGGCCATCCTGCGGTTGGGCTGGTCGTGCACCGGTCGTTGCCAGTGTACGCAGCAAGTTGGCGCGGCTGACTATACCTGAAATGCGGCCATCTTTTACCACTGGCACCCGTTTGATGCCGTGGGATTCCAGCAGCAGTGCCACGCGGTCCACAGGTTCATTTTCATCAATAGTGACAACCTCTCTGTTCATCACATCTCCGACCTTGTTGCTGTGAGACTTGACGTAGGCTTCGGCACGCGCCTCCGAGGGGGCAGTGGGTGCGGTCCACCACGGGCGCTCACCGAATATTTCGCTCCGGCGCAGCATGTCGCCTTCGGTGATAATGCCCAACAGATGCCCGTCGCCATCGACGACAGGCAAGCCGCTGATGCGGTTCGCCATCATGATTTTTGCAGCTTCAGCGATCGACGTTTCGGGAGAAACCTTCAAAACGTTCACCGTCATGATGTCTCTGGCTTTCATGGTTATTCTCCTGTCTCATGCTTGTTGAAGAATGGATGCCAATAAGAGCCTCTACATTGACGGAGGTCAATGTTGACACGGTTCCGCAACATCAGACTATCCAATTCGAAGCGAAATGGCGCAATAATTTTATGGCACATGTCCTTACTCTTACGCTTAATCCGACCGTGGACGTCGCCAGCGAAGCCGAAGCCGTGCGGCCGACCCGCAAGACGCGGTTGTCCAGCACGAGATATGATCCCGGAGGTGGCGGGATCAACGTGGCCCGAGTAGTCAAGGCTCTGGGCGGAGACGTGGAGGCCATTTATCTGTGCGGTGGAGAAATGGGCGCCTTTCTCGACCGGCTTCTCGAGGAGGAAAAGCTCCCGCGCCGCAGTTACCCCACTTCGGGCCAGACCCGGATTGCGTTTATGGTCCGCGAGCAGACAACGGGGCTTGAGTACCGGTTTATTCCACAAGGCTCCCCTGTCAGACCGGAGGAACTGCAGCCGTGTTTCAACGCCATTGCCAGTCAGAAGTCAGGTTACATTGTTGCAAGCGGCAGCCTGCCACCGGGAGCATCCGCTGACAGCTTTGCCCACATGGCCGAGCTTGCGCATGCGCGTGGACTGAAGTTCGTGCTCGATACATCGGGGCTCCCTCTCAGCATAGTGCTCCGAGATTCCAGTGTGTTCATGGTCAAGCCCAGCCGCGGCGAACTGGAACAACTCGTTGGAAGGAAACTGGATGAAAGGGGACTCGAACAAGCTGCCGCAGACATAGTTGCCCGCGGCGCTGCGAAATTTGTAGCATGCACGCTGGGCGCGGATGGAGCTTTACTTGCCAGTTCAGATGGAGTTCTGAGGTTGCCGGCTGTTCACGTGCGGGTGCGCTCGGCTGTAGGTGCCGGCGACAGTTTCCTCGGCGCGATGGTCTGGGCGCTGGTGGAAGGCTACGCCCCGGATGAGGCATTCCGGCTGGGTATGGCCGCAGGTGCTGCGGCAGCCATGACACCCGGCACACAAATTTGCCGAAAGACCGACGTGTTCGCACTGTTTGAAAGAAACAGAGCTTAGGAATCGTGGATTCACCAACAGTAGCATTCTTACACATAGTTTGTTTCTGCTGATCATAACAAAGGGCTCTAATTCACTGTAGGATCAGAACGCTGCATCTGTGTCTAGCTGAAAGTGCAGCCAAACCAGTGAGTAGCACGGCACCCCAGTTGCTGATCTGGGTTAGTGATGACTCTTCTGGTTGGAGGGCAGCACGGGCACAGGCGTTTCTTTCAGACGGATTTTTTTCTTTTCGCCTGCGACATTCGAGCAGCCGCTCAGGACAGCCCCGCGGTGTCCATGAAAGTCATCAGCGTTGGAATGATCTGGCGCAATTTCGCGAATTCGGCCAGTTGGTCAAGCTGCGGATCGGGTTACGCCACTTCTCACACGTTGGGCTCGATAGCGTAGAGCGGCAAATTTGAGGCTTTCGCCGCCGTGCGGGTCAGGGCGTTGAACTCGCCCACGTTCGGCAGGCCGACGATGCCCGAAACCCATGCCGCCTTCCGCCCAAGTATCCCAACGATCTTACAGGGCGGGAGCGGCAAGGTTGCGCGGCAAAAGAGGCCCAGCGGCAAACGCGTGGCGCCACAGCAACCACCAGCAGGTACGAGCGTCCTTTGCGTCTGCGTGGATCAGGCGACCGGCGTTGCAGCCCTGCGGGCGGCGGCGGTGGACGCCGGAGTCGGTTTGGCCTTCAATTCTGTAGTCTGTTCCTTGGTCGCCTCGGGTTCCATTTCGGCGGTCACCGTACCCTCTTCCGGAACCTCTGCGGGCGTGAGCAGGGTGAGCGCGGCGCGGGCGCGTTCCCAGTGCATCTCGG
>JANLTS010000487.1:0-14828 GCA_031363045.1 Hyphomicrobiales bacterium | reverse complement strand
CGGCTTCCACTGCAACCGGCTTATCCAATGCCGGCGGAGGAGGACTGACGCGGACTAGGTCCTTTGGCTCGGCTCGAAGCGTTGTCGGAACGCCGGTGCTCTATGCGCTTATGACTGTTCTGATCATCGTATTGGGTATTGCCAGCATATGGAAGTCCAATGTGGCATTTGCACCTGAAATGTACGCACAGAATGGAATGACTCCAGCAGCGAAAGCCAATGCTTCTGGCAAGAATTACGCGGTCTTTGACCTCAACCTCAATATCAGGCGTTGGAAAGAAGAACTTGTCTCCCGCCTCACCCGTTCGCCAGACGTTGTGGTCCTGGGTGCGAGCCACTGGCAGGAAGCACATGCCGGACTCGTACGTTCGGAACGAATGTTCAACGGCCACATTCACCGCGACTACTGGGAAGACCTTCTGGGAGTTGTCGAAGTCTATGTCCGCAACAATCGTCTGCCAAAGCGGATGATCATTGCAATTCGCGACAAGCAGTTCACGCCAATTGAATTGCGCAAGGACTACCTGTGGGAGCCGGGGATTCCCAACTATCGTGCAATGGCAGACCGCCTCGGCCTTCAGAAGGAAGATGCGTGGAAGACCTTTCCTTATCAAAGGATGAGGGAGCGCCTATCGCTATCGATGCTATTCAGCAATGTTACGCGCTGGTACAACGCCAAAGAGCGGCCACAGGAGACTGACGCGCGGCACTTCGGCCATCTTGACACGCTCCTCCCCGATGGATCGATCCTTTGGTCAGCCGACCATATGGCAATTTTTACATCCGAACGCACCATTCGCGAAACTTTGAGTTTTGCTGAAAGTGCGCGCAACAGTCCGCCTCTTATAGATCCCAAGGGTGTTGAAGCGCTCGATGCACTCTTGGCCTTTCTACAAAAACAAGGTGTTCAAGTGGTTCTGGCTCACCCGCCCTTCAATCCGGCCTTCTACGATGCAGTGAAAGGCAGTGACTACCTTGAAGGGTTGGACTTGATACGCGGCCTCACCAAAGATTTGGCCGCGAAGTATGGGCTGCATGTCATCGGTGAGTTCGATCCGGCGAAAGTTGGATGTACCGTCGATCAGTATATTGATGCCGAGCATGCAAACCCTGCATGTCTACAAAAAGTCTTTGATCAGTACGAGGCCCTGTTGCCGCAGCTCAAGCTGGAAGCGCGGAAGGGGCAACTCTAATGGTGTTCAGCTCGTATCAGTTCATTTTCTTGTTCCTGCCTGCAACCTATATGGCATTTCTCCTGGCCCATAGGTTCGGTGGCTGGAATGCGGCAATCTACGCTCTGGCCGGAGCATCTCTTGTGTTTTACGCGATGTGGGGTGCCGCACTGTTCGTCGTGCTGGCAGGCTCACTGGTTTTCAACTACCTGCTGGGTCACTTCATTGCATCGAACGCTGAGCAGTCCAAGCCGTCACGACGGCTTATGTTGGCGGGTATTGCTGCCAACTTGGCATTGCTCGGCTATCTGAAGTACACCAACTTCTTCATCGACGTCGTCAACCAGCTGTCGGGCACTGGTTTCAGCCATCTGCATCTCCTGGTTCCCGTTGGTGTGTCATTCTACACGTTCATCCAGATCGGCTATTTGATCGATGCCCACAATGGCCAGCTGATCCGTTCTGGGTTCGCCCGTTATGTTGTGTTTGGAGCATTCTTCCCCTGCGTGACTGCGGGTCCACTGGTTATGCACCGTGAGATTCTCGAACAGCTCGAGCAACGCAGCAGCAGCGCGTTTAATTTGCGCTTCCTGGTAACCGGGTTGACCATGTTTGGCATGGGCTTGTTCAAGAAGGTTGCACTGGCTGACTCGATTTCTCCCTACGCCGATTCTGTTTTCAGTACCGTGCAGGCAGGCGGAACTGTCGGGCTGCTAACCTCGTGGATCGGCGCGACTGCTTACGCGTTGCAGCTCTACTTCGACTTCTCCGGCTATTCTGACATGGCATTGGGCATTGCCTTTATCTTCGGAATTCGCCTGCCGCTCAACTTCGACTCGCCTTTCAAAGCATCGAATATTTCGGACTTCTGGCGCCGTTGGCATATGACAATGACGCGGTTCTTCACGAATTATGTTTACTCGGCGCTTGCGATGAACGGCATGCGCGCTGCGATGAGTAAGGGTGACAGCCGCCTAGATAAGTTCCTTCGTGCCGCGGCTATCCCTTCCATCGTCACCTTCCTGGTTGCGGGTGTCTGGCATGGTGCTGGCTGGAACATGGTCGTGTATGGTTTGGTCCACGGGTCCGCCATCGCCATTTTCCTTGCCTGGCGAGAGTTCTCAGGCATCACCTTGCCGCGGGTTGTGGGTTGGGTGCTTACCATGAGTGTCGTGCTTAGTGCATTGGTTGTGTTTCGAGCTCCTGATCTTGGTACTGCAGGGACAGTCCTTGCAGGCATGTGGGGCTTGGCAAGCTTGGGGCTGGGAGCTGAGTCAGCCGCCATTGAGGGCCTCGATATCGGTCGTGCCGTCTCGATGATCGTACTACAAGGAGCGGTTGTGCTGCTGCTTCCCAATACCCAACAGATACTTCACCATGATTGGATCAGCAGTGACCAGAAGCCATCGGGTGCCGCCCTCGAAGCAGGCCTGCTGGCCTGGCGGCCTGCGATGTCTGGCGCCTTTGCAATTGCCTTTGCCTACACCGTTTCACTTACAACAATGGGGTCGGGTACAACCTTCCTCTACTATCAGTTCTGACAGGAGAGACCTTAAAATGAACAAGCACATGACCGAGTTCGCCGAAGTCACGCTGGAAATGCCGCGTGAAGTCGATGATGAGGTAGCAGGCGACATCGAAAAGGAGTCGGTCTTCGTATCTCCTGGAATCGAACGCATCCGCGTCAACACAGATCGCCGGACCGCCCGCATCTTTGTTCGGCCCGGCGCATCGCCCGACGACGTCGTGCCGAAGGCTCAGCGCTTTCTCGACGTGATGGCGAAGCAGCTGTCGGGTTTCGAGATCAAAGTCTTTGTCGAGACACAGCGCAAGGACAAGGGACCCTATCAAAGCCATGTCAACGAAGGCCTCGTGGAACGCGGTTGGATGCATGACTATGGCAAGGGCCAGGTCGCCTACTCCGGACCGGTACTGAAATTGGCGCGCCTCATCAACGAGCGCTCCGGATTGCTCTATGAGAAGGCTTTCGGAGCCAAGGATGGACACTTCCCGGCAATGATTGATGCAGACACGCTGCATAAATGCGGCTACTTCGATTCGCATCCCAATGCCGTTACGTTTGTTGGAAATGTCATCGAGGACATTGACGCGTTGGAGGAGTTCCGGTTGGCGAACTCCTGCTCGGAGGGCGCGCACATGCCACCGCATGATCACATCCACATTGACGGAATGTGCCTTAATCCGGCAGCTTGCTTCCCTTGTTATCCGACGCTTACTGGAAAAACATTCATGGTTGGCGAAGCTTATTCATGGCTTGGCCGGGTGTTTCGCTATGAGTCGCGTAACATCCGCGGTCTCGACCGCCTCTATGAATTTAACGTCCGCGAACTGGTATTCGTGGGTAACGAAGACTATGTGCGGGATTGCCGCAAGAAGGCCCTTCCGATCGTCGAGGAGCTGGCCGCGCTTATGGACATCGACTGCAAGGTGCAGACTGCCACGGATCCTTTCTTCGCCACGGTTTCAGCTGCCAAGAAATTTTGGCAGGCTGCTCAGGAAGTGAAGAACGAGATTAAAATTCCGGCGCTCAATGCCGACGGTGAAGTCACGCAACTGGCCTGTGGATCAATCAATCTGCATGGAAACTTCTTCGGTAAGCGCTTCGACATCAAGGATGCCGACAGCCAACCAGTTCAAACTGGCTGTGTTGGCCTTGGCATTGAGCGCTGGGTGCTTGCCGCTTTCACGCAACACGGCTTCGAGCGCGATCGCTGGCCAGCCGAAGTTGCGGCCCAAATTTTCGACTGAAACAGCTCATTCAATCAGTATCACAGTAGAAAAGGATCAATCATGCAGCTCTACAACATCATTGGCAAGGTTCTAGGTGTCGACGCAGCTACGTTGGACGACGAATCGAATGCCCAAAATACTCCGAAGTGGGATTCCCTACGCCATATCGAGGTGATTTTTGCAGTGGAAAGTGCATTTCATGTGCGCTTCACCATGCCGGAGATCGCAAATCTCCGAAAGCTTGGCGACGTCCGAAAACTGCTTCTGGCCAAGAACGTGCGTTTGAATGAGCCAGCCCATCAAAGGCCGGCAGCGCAACGAGTTGCTTGAGTTGATCCGGCGGCATTGGATGTAAGTCTGCCGCCGGTTTTCTGAGCAGAATAAGATCGGGCAGGCATAATGACTGACAGAGCCGTAAGAGTGCTCATAGTCGATGATGACGACGAAGATCTCTACCTCATCAACGACGCGTTGAGTGAAGTGGAAGAGGCGCGTTATGACGTTACAACCGTGACGTCTGCACTGGCTGCGATGAGCAAGCTGGGAACGCACGGCTATGACGTCATCATTTCCGACTACCGGTTGGGCCACGTCACTGGAATTGATTTCATCAAGAATGTCAGACTTGCTGGAATTGATACACCGGTGATTCTGTTGACTGGGCTTTCTGCTGCACTCATCGACAAGGCAGCGCTTGAGGCAGGAGCTTCAGACTTCCTGCCCAAGACGTCGATCACCGGAACCGTGCTTGACCGGTCGATCCGCTATGCCCGGGCTCATGCAGACCGCCAACGGCTCCTGCATGCGGTGCTGAAAACCACCATTTCGGGAATGGCCGTCCTTGACGAGAATAGTGTGCTGACACTATGGAATCCACGCTTCACTGAGTTTGCCGAGGCCGCTTTCGGCAACGACCGCGACCGCCTCGGAAAGCTTGTGGAGCTTGCACTGAAGAGTGGCGCCCAGGATATCGAGATCGGGGGCCGTACGGCGGAAGTTCACTGCATGGCAATGCCGGATGGCGGCAATGTGCTCGCATTGCATGATGTGACCGCGCGCGTCACTGAATTGAAGGAACGTGAACTAGCCGAGCAACGCGTCCGCAAGATTGCAATGCACGACACGCTGACATCGCTTCCCAACCGTATGGCCTTCAACGACCGGCTTGACGAGAACCTGAAGGCCGCACAAAGCCAGGGTGATCGGCTTGCCGTTCTCAGTTTCGACTTCAACCGCTTCAAGGAAGTCAACGATCTTTTCGGTCACGCGGCTGGCGATGAGCTGTTGAAAACCACTGCTCAACGCCTTGCACCGCTATTGACAGGCAGTGATTTTGCCGCGCGGTTGGGGGGCGATGAATTCGTACTGATTCATCATGAGTTTGATGAAGCCAGCGCTGCAGCGCTGGCCCAGCGGCTGGCGGATGTTCTGTCCCAACCCGTCGAATTCCAAGGAAGGGTGATCGAGGCCGGAGTCAGCATCGGCATAGCGTATTTCCCCGAACACGGGCTTCGCCGCGATGAATTACTGGCTAATGCAGACTTGGCAATGTATCGCGCCAAGACCGGCATTGGCAGCTCGTTCTGTGTGTTTGATGTGGACATGGACGAGTTCATCCGTGAACGCCGGAAGATTTCGCACGAACTCCACAATGCCTTGCATGAAGACGAATTCGTGCTCTACTGTCAGCCGCAACATCGGGCGAACAGTGGTGAGCTGGTTGGCTATGAGGTGTTGCTGAGATGGATGAGTCCGTTGCGTGGTATGGTTCCACCGCAGGACTTCATTCTTATCGCTGAAGAAACCGGCATCATAAAGGAGATTGACGAGTGGGTCATGCGCGCGGCCTGTCAGGCCGCAGTGAAGTGGAGCCTTCCTCTCAAAATTGCCGTTAATGTTTCGGCGCGCGCAATATGTCATATTGGTATTGCGGAGACGGTTCGCAGCATCCTGTTGGAGACGGGATTGCCGGCCTCTCGCCTTGAGATTGAAGTGACTGAAACGGCGCTGATCAATGATTTGAGCCGCGCGCTGCATAACCTCCGCCAGATAAAGGCCTATGGCGTAGCCATTGCAATGGATGATTTCGGTACGGGATACTCGTCGTTGTCGCTTCTCAATTCATTCCCGTTTGATAAGATCAAGATCGACCGGTCTTTTATTCAGGTTGTTGGCCAGAACGGGCGCGCCGATTCGATTTTCCGCGCCGTCGCCGGCATGGGGAAGGCGCTTAACGTACCGGTTCTGGTCGAAGGAATCGAGACGGCGGAGCAACTGGAATTTGCCCAGGCACTTGGTTGCGAAGAAGTACAAGGTTATTTCCATGGCCGCCCGGTGCCTGAGACCGAAGTACAAAAGTTACTCGAAACTTTGGCAAGCACGGTTCAAACAAAGCCGGTTGCCGCGGTGCAAAACAATTGTCCGGAAGCGTCAAAGGATGCGGCTGCCTGAGTTGCGATAAAAACAGTTCAACATAAAGTTTCATTAGCCAATTGGTTTCACCGATCCTTAAGCGGAGTATGAGATAAGTGATGAACTCATTAGGTGTGGAGTTGAAAAATGAACCGTAGAGAAATGGCGCGTGCTGGTGGTGTTTTCGCTGGTCTTGCAGTGATGGGCGCGGCGATGAGCAGGCCGGCTTTGGCCTGTTCTGACGATGACCTCAAAAAGGCCGTGGAAGAGTTCCGCCAGGCGATGGTGGATGGCAATGGTGCCCGTCTGCTCGAACTGATGAGCGACGATTGCACATTTGGCCATGCCAACGCCGTGGTTCAGTCGAAACTTGAATTCGTCAAGACAGTTGTCGATAAGTCGGAAGTCTTCAAGGCCATTAACTTGAAGGACCATTGGATCAAGATCAGCGGCGAGACCGGTCTTGCCCGTCATACTTTCGACGCCGATCTGACATTCCAGGGCAAGGACTTGCACCTGACGCTTGGCATTATCATGGTTTGGCGCAACGAGGATGGCCGTTGGCGCTTGATCGCCCGCCAGTCCTTCAAGCCTATCGTCGTCTAATTCCAAACAATTCGTCAACTGGGGCCATCCTTCGCGTTGCGAGGGATGGCTATCGGAATTTCAGTTAGATACTACCTGCGCATTGGCGGCAGTGATAGTAAGAGTGTCAACAGACACATAGGCCGCGTCGGCTGGGCCATCCTTTCGGGCATAAGCCTCGATGCTCACAGTAAATGGGGCAGGCAGCCGGCCTTCGGCGGGCAAGGCAAAATCAATCTTGCGGCTGAATTTTTCCGAGGCGGCTTGTCCCGCTGCCCACTCAATCGTCTTTTCGGTCGATCCGATGTTCAGGACCAGTCGGGTCGAGGAGCCGCCGCTCTTGATCACGTGGCCTTCAATCAATACAAAGTAGTTGGTGAAGCTGTCGATCTTGGGCTGGACGACGTTAAAATGGCCCACAAGCCGGGATTTCGCTTCGGCCGTTGCTCCATCGGCCTTGGCCTCAAGCGGAGCAAAGGTCATGGTGATACTACGACCGTCATCGGATGGCACATATTTGTAAGTCGCCCAGCCGTCTGATGTGTCGTCCTCAACAATGAAGCTACCCCATTCGAGACGGGCGATATCTGCCGCGATGGCGATGCCCGGAAGGGCGGTCAAAAGGCCGGTAGCCAACAACGCCACTAACAGAACTCGCATCGGAACGCTCCACACATTAACGAACCGTTAATAGTCTGTTAGACTGCGCTTTGAAAAGTGGGTGGAGGTCCATGCGGCAGCTACAAGGGCGGTTGTCCACTGGAAAATTGTGATTTTTAACCTTTGGTTAAGGTCCGGGTTGCGTGTTTGGGCATATTTTGAACCCAACCGGCAGCTAAGCATGCGCTCAGAAGACAATTTTAAAGGTTTTGCGGGATAACAAGCCAGACTAATCGCTAGGTTGCGGAGCTTGCATCCTTGTGGACAACTGGATGGGAACGGATAATGAGACTTTGTCGCCTTGCCTTCGCCTCTGCGCTTGTTTCTCTGACCTGCCTTGCCACACAGGCAATCGCTGCGCAGAAGTGGGATATGCCCATGGCCTATCCAGCGGGCAATTTTCATTCCGTCAATGCCAAAAACTTCGCGGAATGCGTAAAAGCTGGCACGGGCGGTGAAATCAACATCGTCACTCACCCGGGCGGCACGCTGTTCAAGGGCAACGACATCAAGCGCGCGGTGCAATCGGGGCAGACACAGATCGGCGAGCGGTTGCTGTCGGCCCATGAGAACGAAAATCCGCTTTACGGGCTCGATTCCATTCCGTTCATCGCCACATCCTATGACAAGTCGGAAAAGCTGTGGCAGGCCGGCAAGGGAGAGATCGCCAAGTCTCTTGATGCGCAAGGTCTGGTGCTGTTGTACTCGGTGCCGTGGCCGCCGCAGGGTTTCTATTTCAAGAAAGACGTGAATTCCGCTGCCGACATGCAGGGCGTCAAGGTACGGTCCTACAACAATTCGACTGGCCGTATTTCCGAACTCTCCGGCATGGTTCCGGTGCAGATTGAAGCGGCTGAAATCACCCAGGCTCTCATCACCGGCGTCATCGAGTCGCTGATCACATCGGCGGTGACCGGGCAAGACAGCAAGGCTTGGGAGCAATTGTCGCATTTCTACAAAGTCAACGCCTGGCAGCCACGCAATTTCGTGATCGCCAACAAGAGTGCATGGGACTCTCTCGACGAAAAGACCCGTGGCGTAATGACAACCTGTGCAGCCACCGCAGAAACCGATGGTGTGAAGATGTCGATCGAGGCTAATGACAAGGCGCTAGCGGCTCTCGAACAGAACGGCATGAAAGTTCTCGAACCGTCTGAGAAACTGGCGGGCGAGTTGCGGGCCTTCGGTGACACGATGGCCACCGACTGGAAAGCAAAGGCCGGTGATGCCGGCAAGGCCGTCCTCGACGCCTTCGCCAAGTAACACTCGAGGTGAAGCCGGTGCTCAGGGCGCGTACTGGCTTTTCCAATCCTGGAAGGACCTGCGATGGCTTTTGCCACTCTCGAACAATCTGCCGGCACTATGAAGCGGGGCAGCATGCTGGGGGGATTGCGGCGGACTCTTGATGCGCTCTATCGCTGGTCTGGCTATCTCGCGGCAGCCAGCATGGTAGCAATCCTCGTGATCACCATGGTGCAAATCGCTACCCGCTATTCCGCCATCAATGTTCGAGGCCTTTCCGATTATGCCGGCTACTTCATGGCTGCCTCGGCATTTCTGGCCTTTCCCCTGGCACTTAATCGTGGTGCCCATGTCAGGATCGAGTTGGTACTCGGTATCATTGGCCGCTTCCGCTATGCTGGTGAACTCGTGGCATTTGCAGCGTCAACTCTGGTTGCGGCCTGGTTTGCTTTTTATTCCTGCAAGATGGTTTATGTCTCCTGGCAGTATGGAGATCTGAGCACCGGGCTCGATGCAACGCCATTGTGGATACCACAATGCGCAATGGCGTTTGGTGCAGTCCTGTTCGCTGTCGCAATACTCGACCAGTTCCTCCAACTGATTTTCAGCGGTTCGCACTCGATCGTCCAGTCCAACGGCATCGAGTGAGATAGCCTATGGAATCGATCACCATACTCTTCGTGCTTCTTGGCCTGATGTTTATTCTGCTGGGCTCGGGCGTGTGG
The DNA here is from genome assembly GCA_031363045.1 of Hyphomicrobiales bacterium. GTDB lineage: Bacteria > Pseudomonadota > Alphaproteobacteria > Rhizobiales > Aestuariivirgaceae > Aestuariivirga. The sequence goes on along the minus strand of JANLTS010000487.1, from coordinate 5,281 downwards.
ATCGGGCTGGCACTCATGGCGGTCGGCGGATTCGCCATCGAATTCTTTGCCGGGCGCCCCGCCGGCGATGCAATTGCGACCACCATCTGGTCATCATCGTCGTCGTGGATGCTGACCGCACTTCCGATGTTCATCTGGATGGGCGACATTCTGCTCTGCAGTAAGCTGTCGGAGGATTTGTTCCGCGGCCTGGCGCCGATGATGGGGCGCATTCCGGGCGGGCTCCTCCACACCAATGTCATGGGTTGTACGATCTTTGGTTCGGTTTCCGGGTCGTCTGCGGCAACTCTGTCGACAGTTGCCAAGATGACAGTTCCGGAACTGAAGAAGCGGAACTATCCCGAACCGCTGATCATCGGCTCACTCGCTGGTCCCGCCACACTTGGCCTGATGATACCGCCGTCGATCATCATGGTGGTCTACGGTGTGATGACCAATGAATCGATCGCCGCTATCAATGTGGCCGGTGTCATCCCAGGTCTTGTGCTGGCGCTGCTGTTCAGCGGCTACATTGTGTTCAAGACCAAGACAATGAAGGGTTATGCGCCAACGGCCGAACCGCGTTCAACGCTCGTCGAGAAACTCTGGGCCAGCCGGCGTTTGATCCCGGTATTCGTCCTGCTCTTCCTGGTGATCGGGTCAATGTTCGCAGGCTATGCGACAGCCACCGAGTCAGCGGCAGTCGGAGTCGCGGGTTCGTTTTTTCTCGCCTGGATGCAGGGTACGCTGAACTGGAAGAGCTTCAGCGAAAGCCTGATGAGCGCGACCATGGCATCGGCAATGATTGCCTTGATTCTGGCGGCGGCTTCTGGCCTATCGCTAGCCATGGGTTTCCTTGGGTTGCCTGAGGCACTAGCCGCTTGGGTTGGTTCGCTCAACCTCTCGGCGTTCTGGCTCATCATGTGCCTGATGGTGATGTATATCGTTCTCGGCTGCTTTCTTGACGGCATTTCGTGTGTTGCCCTCACCATTGCCATCATCGAACCGATGGTGCGCCAGGCTGGCATCGACATGATCTGGTTCGGCATCTTTGTCGTGCTAGTGGTCGAAATGGCGCAGATCACCCCACCCGTCGGCTTCAATCTCTTCGTCCTGCAGCAGATGACCGGCCATGATATGTTCAAGATTGCGCGTTGGTCGTTTCCGCAATTCATCATCATGATCGGAATGGTCTTTGTGCTGATCGCCTTCCCGGCACTCGCGACCTGGTTGCCCGAACAAATGGTCCCCGTCAGAGTTTAGCCGATTGGGCCTCCGCGTACCCGGATGGGGCATCGCTGAAACCCGATATTAAGCTTTTTTTTCCTGTTCGAAACCTTTTTGAAACTCCTGCCGTGCCACCATGGGCACATGGCATGCAGACCCGGAGCGGGGATAAGCGCCAGGGCAGTTCGGGATCATGTACTGCGTACCCGGACACCAATTTGAGCGAGGGGCCTCCCCCGGGAGCGCCCCTCGTTGTTTTCCGGGGCACAGGCAATCCGGCTCTTGCACAATCGCCATTGCGGCATGACATTGCCGCGTTGAATGGCTGTTTCACCCCTTTTTGAGTCCTGGCTCAGGCCCGACGCGCGCGGGCTCTATTGCGTGCCGGGCGATTTCCACATCGATCCGCATCAGCCGGCGGCGCGGGCCATCATCACTCACGGCCATTCCGATCACGCGCGGCCCGGCCATCAATCGGTGCTGGCCACCGGCGATACGATCGCCATCATGAAGCTCCGGCTGGGAGCCGCCGCCGGTGAGCAGCTTCAAGCGCTTGACTATGGCCTAACGCTGAAGGTGCGCGATGTCAGGGTGCGGCTGGTGCCGGCCGGGCATATTTTGGGGGCTGCGCAAGTGGTCATCGAGTACCAGGGCCAGCGGGCGGTCATATCAGGCGACTATAAGCGGCATGCCGATCCGACCTGTGCCGCCTTCGAACTGGTGACCTGCGATCTCTTTGTCACCGAGGCGACCTTTGGTCTGCCGGTCTACCGCCATGAGCCGGCACTGGGCGAAGTTCGGAAGCTCCTTTCATCGCTGCGGGATTTTCCGGAGCGTACGCATCAGATCGGCGTTTATGGCCTGGGGAAATGCCAGCGCCTCATCGCCACGTTGCGGCAGGCGGGCTATGACAAGCCGGTCTATCTGCACGGTGCCTTGCGCGCCATGACCGACTATTACATCTCGCGCGGCGTGACGCTTGGTGAGGTGCCCTCGGTTGCAGACACCAAAGACAAGCTGGCGGGCGAGGTCGTGCTGTCGCCGCCCTCGGCGCTGGGGGATCTGTGGTCGCGGCGCTTTGCCGATCCGCTCAATGGTTTTGCTTCCGGTTGGATGCGCATTCGCGGACGGGTGCGCCAGCGCGGCGTCGAGTTGCCGCTCATCATCTCCGACCATTGCGACTGGCCGGAGCTGCTGCAGACCATCACCGAAACAGGTGCAGGTGAAATCTGGGTGACGCACGGCCGCGAGGAAGCGCTGGTTCACGAGTTGACCAAGCGCGGCCTCACGGCGCGCGCCCTGGCACTTGTCGGACGTGAGGACGAAGCCGAATGAAAGCCTTCGCCAGTCTTCTCGACCGCCTCACCTACACGCCGTCGCGATTGGCAAAACTGACGCTGATGCGGAACTATTTCCGCAGCGTGCCCGACCCTGACCGTGGGTACGCACTGGCTGCCTTCACCGATGGCCTGCCAATTCGCTTTCCTTTGCGGCGCGTGCTTTCCGAGATTGGGGCGGCGCGCTTTGACCCTGAGCTTTTCCGGCTGTCGCGGCACGATGTCGGCGATACGGCGGAGACGGTGGCTTTGATCTGGCCATCGACGCCGGTCGATAGTGACGACCTGCACTTGCCGGACATCGTGGCAGCGCTCTCGGGCGCGGAGCGTGGGAGCCATGCGAGCCTGCTGACGCAATGGCTTGACCGGCTCGATCCCATCGGGCGTTGGGCCTTGCTCAAGTTTCTGGGCGGGGCGCCGCGCGTCGGCGTTTCAGCGCGCCTCGCCAAGCAGGCGGTGGCCGATGCCTTCGGGCGCGGCATCGACGAGATCGAGGAGGTTTGGCATGGCTTGGAGCCGCCTTATCTGCCGCTGTTCGCCTGGCTTGAAGGCAAGGCCGCCGGGCCACCCGCCGCCGCGACGCCAGTGTTCCGCCCGTTGATGCTGGCCCATGGGCTTGAAGAAGCCGAATGGGAGGCGCTGCCGCTTGATGACTTCGCCGCCGAATGGAAATGGGATGGCATCCGCGTCCAAGCATCGGGCAAGGGTGGCGTCACGCGGCTGTTCTCGCGCAGCGGCGATGACATCTCGCAAGGCTTTCCCGAGGTCGCCGAGGCGTTCCGTTTCGAAGCGGTGCTCGATGGCGAGCTCCTGGTGGTGCGGGATGGTGTTGTCGCGCCGTTTGGTGACTTGCAGCAGCGGCTCAATCGCCGGACCGTCACCCGCAGCATGATGGCCAGATACCCGGCGCATGTCCGTTTCTATGATGTCCTCGAGATCGGCGGCGAAGACCTGCGTGCCTTGCCGTTCACGCAACGCCGCGCGCGCCTTGAAGCCTGGCATCGCCAACAAGCGCCGGCCCGCAGCGACCTGTCGGCGCTCTTGAACTTTGCAAGTAAGGATGAGTTGAAACAAAGTTGGGAGGCGACCCGCGCGGATGGTATCGAAGGGTTGATGCTGAAGCGCAAGGCAGGCCCCTATCTTTCGGGCCGCCCCAAAGGCCACTGGTTCAAGTGGAAACGTGCAGCACTCACCGCGGATTGCGTGTTGCTCTATGCCCAGAGAGGATCCGGCAAGCGATCGTCCTTCTATTCCGATTACACATTCGGGGCATGGGGCGAGAAAGACGGAGCCCCCTGGCTGGTGCCGGTGGGCAAGGCCTATTCCGGTTTCACCGATGCCGAGCTCGAACAGATCGACCGCTTCGTCCGGCAGAACACAATCGAGCGTTTCGGTCCGGTACGCTCGGTGACGCCGAAGCTGGTGCTTGAGGTGGCCTTCGACGCGGTGCAGGTTTCATCGCGCCACAAATCAGGCATCGCCATGCGCTTTCCCCGCATTTCCCGCATCCGCTGGGACAAGCCCGCCACCGAGGCCGATACGCTGGAGACGCTCAAGCGCCTGATCGTTTCACCCCCTTGAGAGCGTCGAGTGCGATCCGGCAGGCAACCGAGTAGGCGGGGTTGAAGACGTTAGCGATATCGTAGCGCACGGCCTGGCCCATGATGTGGCTGGCGGCCACTTCGTCGAGATCATAGTCGGCGATCAACCAGTCGAGCATTTCGGTCGTTGCGTGCTGCAGTGCCTGGTCGAGCGGGCGGGCATTGCCGATGGTGAAGATTTCGGTGGCATTGCGGCCGCGCGGCCAGCCGATCAGCCTGCCCTTTAACAGTTTCACGGTGAAGGTGACATCGGCCGCCGTCTCGATGCCGGTGCCGACGATCTCGCCATCACATTGCTGGGCATGCACATCGCCGAGGAAGAACAGCGCGCCCGGGGCCGCGACCGGGAACATCGCCTCGACGCCGGCGCAGAAGCCGCGATAATCCATGTTGCCGCCATAGCGGCCGCTGGTGGCGGTCGAAATTGCCTGGCCCATGTCGGGCGCCACACCAAAGCAGCCGATCATCGGTTCCACCGCGACGGACCAGTCCGCCAAACTCTTCGGCGGCTCAGCAAGCCTGGCACGGCGGGCCTTGGCATCGATGATCCAGTCGACCTTCCGCCGTTCGGGAAAACGCGGCACGGCGGCGGGATCGACCACATTGGGGCTCAGCACATCGAAGGTCCAGCCCGAGGCGCGCGTCATGGCAATGTTGTCGATGCGCACCAGCAGCGTGTCACCGGGTTCGGCGCCTTCGATGTGAAACGGACCGGTCATCGGATTGGGCCTGCTGCCCGGCTGATTGCCTTCGGCATCGAAACCCCGGGCATCGAGTGTCGCGGCGATGACCGTGTCGCCATCGCGGACCCGCAGCACCGCCTCGTGGCTGCCGATGGTGTTGTGAAAGACGGAGGGCGAAAAACGGTGCGTGGTCATGTGAAGGTCCGATGGCGTTTGGATTTCAGCAGGCGACTTTACGAGAGAATTCCGGCGATGCAAGCGGATGACATAGATTCGATCACGGTTTGACATCTTGGCCGCGATGACCAAGTTTGTTGGCCTTGAGTGACCTGGAGGCTTTGCCATCACCGCTTTGCTGCGAGGACTGATTATACTCGTCTGGATCTTTGCCATGGCGGCCGCTGGCCCGTTGGTGGCCGAGACTGCGAAAGTGCAGAAAGGCGTGGCGCTCATC